>NZ_JBEPBF010000019.1:88647-107547 GCF_040298985.1 Streptomyces sp. NPDC001093
CGGTCCCCGTGTCGGTCGGTCCCCGGTCCCCGGAGGCGCCGGTCCCCGACCCCGCGGTCCCCAGCCCCGGGTGTCGTTCAGGCCGTTGTGCAGGCGCTTCATCAACCGGGAGGCCGGTCCCCGAGCGGCTCTCGTGTTCCTCACCGGACTTCGGGTTCACTGTCTCGGTCCCCGGCTCGTGGTCCCTGGGACTCGAGCCTTGGCCCTCGGTCCCCTTCGCGGTCCCCGCCTCACGGTCCCCGGTTCCGTCGTGCTGCTCGGTGTTCTCGGTCTCCGGCCTCCGGTGAGGTTGCAGTCCCCGGTCCCCGTTCCGAGCGGCGACGGTGCGGGGACTGTCGTTGGGGATCGAGTTGCTCTCGACGCACGTGGCGGGGACCGTGGTCGCCATCTCGCCGGAGTGAGGTGGGGACCACGGTGAGGGCAGCGGGACGGTGGCGAGCGCGAGTGCGTGTCGGCGGGCAGCAAGCTGAGCGAGCAGCTCGGCACGTTGGGTCGGTTCGGTGCCGACCGAGGCCCGGCCGATCGCTTTCGACAACCGCCGGGTCATGCGCCGACCTCGTCGGCTCTGCCGCTGCTCGGTTGTGAGTTCAGCGAGCCGGGTGGCGAGGGCCACGGCGCGAGCGGTGGCGCGGTCCCGGGTGATCTGCGCGGCGTCGCGGTCACGGGCGGCGATGCCAAGCCGGGACAGCAGTCGCTCGCGTGCTTCTCGCCCGAGAGTGGCGATCAGGCCGTGGGAGGCGGCGCCGGGGGTGCGCAGGCGCAGCTCGATGCCCATGGCCAGGTGCCAGAGCATCGCCGCCATGACCGGTCCCACGAAGGCGCGGACAGTGCCTCCTACGGGACCGCTCTCGGCGTAGGCGGGGATCACCTGAACACCAGTGATGAGCCACACCAAGGTGCCCGGCAGCCCCGGGGCGCCCTGGGTGCTCAGGTTCTGCCGAGCCATCAGCGCGGTGGCAAACAGCCCCAGTTCCGCGGCGGCGAACATGCTGGCGCGTTCGGCGGTGCCGGCGATGTTGAGATAGTCGGCGGCGAAGCGCCAGCTGGTGTCGGCGCTGTAGGCGGTGCAGCCGAGCGCGGCCAGGGCGGCGACCACGACCGCCGTATTGCCGAGTCGCTTCTGCGTGCGCTGTGCCCGCCGCCGGAACGCCCAGCCGACCAAGGCCACGGCCAGTGCGGCGGCGGGGACGCCGAGGGCGAGGAGGCGGGACAGGCCGGGGCCAGCACCGAGGGAGAGGACAGGGTGGGTCATGCGGCCTTTCCGAGAGGGGCGTGCGCCGAGGCCGGCGCCACCGGGCGGGCGACGGGCTGCTGTGAGGCGGGCCGTGCGGTTGCAGGTCGGCTGGTCTTCGCGGTCGTCTTCTTCGGGTTCTTCCGCCGGGGCACGCCGAGGGTGCGGTCGCGGTCGAAGACCTTGTTGGCGGCCTGCCGCAGCAGGTCCCTGGCGTGCTTGGTGCCGATCTGCAGGGCGGCGGCGAGCCGGTCGGGTCGCCATCCGCGGACGTAGGCGTGGTCGATGACGACCTGGCGCTCGGCCTCGGTGAGGTGGACGTCGCGGCCGTTGAAGAAGGCGACCACGCGGCTGTAGTCGAGGCGGCGGGGCAGTCCGTCGTGCCAGGGGCGGCGTTCGGCTGCGGTCAGCCCGCCCCAGACGCCCTCCTTGAGGTCGTTCTCCAAGGCGTAGTTGAGGCAGTCGCGGCGCACGGGGCACAAGGCACAGAGTTCCTTGGCGTTGGCAATGGCCTCGTGGTCCCGGGGCAGGGGGAAGAAGGTGGCGTCGGCGTCCTCGGGGTCCATGCCGTGGCAGGCGCCGTGGGGCTGCCAGCTGGTGTCGCCGATGCCGCGCAGGCCGGTGGCCGGCGTGGTGTGGGTGGTGATGTGGCGCAAGGGGGTCTCCGGTGTGCTGCCGCGCCGGCCGACAGCAGGTCGGCGGTGGGTGGACGCGGCGTCGGGCGCCTGCTGCGGCGCGGGACAGGGGCGCCGCAGCAAGGGGCGGGACGGTGGTGTTGCGCGGGTGCACCAGACGGGGTGCATCGCCTGGTGGGCCGGTCAGGCCATCGCCGCCTGTTGGGCGACGGCGAGGTCCTGACGGCAGTGATGCGGCGTGGCCCGTGGGGCGTTGCCGCGTGCGAAGCCGTCAGGGCCGACGCGCCGACGGCGGCACGGCTCGCCGACCGGTGCCTCGCACCAGTCGCAGCGCACCGAGAGTGCGTCGGGCTCGCCCTGGGCGAGGGCCGCTTCGCGGGCGGCGCGGGCGCGACGGAAGGGGGCGAGGGCAGCCTTGACCTCCGGCGGGATGCAGGAGCCGATCTCCTTCAGTCGTGCCTCCAGCCGCGGGTCGGTACGGCGCCCGGCGAGCTGCCGGTACGCCACCGGCTGGGCGGTGCCGGTGGCGACCGCACGACGGGTGCCGACCAGCTCGGCGGTCCAGGCCGCCAGGTCGTCCGGGTCGGCCGACGGCGTGGGGTCGGTATGCCGATGCAGGCGGTCGCGCTTGTAGCTCTCCCACGGGCGGGCGATGTCCGCGGGCAGGATCTGGTACGGCGAGACGCGGATGTGGCGGCGGGCGACGACGCAGGCGTCCCAGCCGTGCGGCGTGGCCAGCGGCACCTCGTCCAGCAGCTCGTGCCACTGGGCGAGCTGGTCGCGGGCCTCGCCCTGGTCGGTGCGGATGGTGCGGGGATCGAGTCGGCCGATGTAGGCCAGCAGGGCGGCGGTTTCGCGGCGGTCCATGGCTACTCCGTTCCGGTCGGCTCGTTGAGGGCGGCGAGGAGGGCGGCGGTGTGCTGTTGGGCGCGGGTCATGCCGCCCGTCGGGGCGAGCCCGCTGCCGGCTACGGCGTAGAGGTTCGGACGGGCCGGAGCATGCTCTCGGGCGATCCAGGAGCGCCAGTCGGCAGCCCAGGCAGTCGCCACTCGCGGGGCGTGCCCGGCGCGGTGGGCGCGCCACTTTGCGTCGGCTGTTCGCAGGCCCTCTTCGCCGAGGCGGTCGAGGTGGCCTTGCTGGCGGGCCCAGGTGTGGCTGGCGGGGTCGACCTGCCAGTCGGCAGCCGAGGTGACGGCAGCACCACCACTGCTGCCTTTCCGGTTCAACTTAGGTTCTCTACGGTTCTGTGTGTCGGATTCCGTACCGTGCTGGGGTCGGATTCCGGCACGTCGGGGGGTCGGATTCCGACGCGAGGGGCCGGATTCCGAACCGGCCGGATTCCGGTCGGAGGTGCCGGATTCCGTGCCCTTCTTGGGCCAGATCCCGTACCGCCGCAGGCCCTTCTCGGCCTCCTCGTCCAGCTCCGGTACCGGGTCAGATTTCGTCGGTGGCTCAACGTACGCGTCCGGGTCCGTACGACGGGTTTCTGCGACCTTGGCCAGCCACGCGGCAGTTCGGGGCAGCCGGTAGACCGTGCTGCGCTGGGGACCCTCCAGGTGGTCCAGGGTGGCCAACTCGCCGCTCTTTTCGAGCGCGGTCAGCGCATCACGTACCGCCGTGCGGCTCGCATTCGTACGCTTGACCAGACTTCCGAGAGAGGCCCAGGCGATGCACTCATCGTTGGCGACCCGGTCCGCGATCGCATGAAGGACCAGCCGCGCGGTGCCTTTGCTGGAGCTGTGCTCAAACACCCACTCGCGGGCCTCGCTGCTCATCGGCTACCCCCGGCCACGACGTCCGGCCATCGCCTTGCTGACGCCGGGGTGGCATGCAGCGTGCGGATGCGGCGCGATGCCAGGGCGAGGATGGATGCCGCGTAGGCCGGATCACGGGGCCTTTTGCGTATGGCGGGAGGCATGGAAGAATCCCCTTTGCAGTGTTGCCACGCTGAAGGCCCGTCGGAAAGGGATCAGCGTGGTGATGGTGGGCAATCTCCGCCCCCTCGGGCCTAGCCGGGCCGGATCGGGGCGGTACGTGCCGCTACGCGTTCGGCGTCCAGGAGTAGCCGCTCCTGGGCGCCGTCGCTGTATACGGACCTGCACGAGTCGTTCGGGTCCTGCTCTCCTCTCACGCTCGCTGGGCCCCAGGCGGGCTGCCCGGGGGACGACGAACATACGCACGGACCCGTGTCAAGATCCAGAGTTGGCTCTAAAACTCTGTACTAGTTACAGAGAGTGATGAGGCTGCGCGTCCGATCGACGGGCGATCGGCCATGTACTGCAGAGCCACTGCGGGGCGGCTGTCACCATTACCCGCAACGCTCGTAAGAGCCGAAGGCGCAATTCAGGGCGCTAAAATCTGCATCACAAGTATTTTGTCAATTCCTGCGCCCACCGTCGCCTTCATGGCGCCGAATGGCGAACCAATAAGCGTCGCGCTGGGAGTATCACTATCCGACTGCGGGCCGTTTCACTGGGCCGGCTTGACCGATGTTCCGGGTCGGCGTCGACGCCGACAGACACCGGACTGACAGGCCGGCACGGACCGAAGGGCCCGAGCGTCTCGGACATGATCCTCACTGCGACCCCTTGTGTCTTATGCCACATTGCTGGACGGAACTGCTGGCCAGAGCGATTTAAGTCAAGCCCGTTCGAGCACGTCAACGGCAATCATTTGTCCAGTTTGCGGTGGTAGGTCGCCCAGGTGATGCAGTAGGTGGTGCGTACTTACGGCGCCGTAACTCACGCCTCGCGCAAGGGAAATGCCGAGGGGAGTGTCAACTGAATGCCCGCTAAGAGGTGTGGTCTAGACCGCCCCGCACTTCGCCCGGTGAAAAGCGGCAACGTTTTGCCGATTTTCCGGCCGCCCCCCGATGTGGATCTTGACTTGTGTCCGTTTCGGGTGTGAACGTGCCGCCATGTCGCGCCCCGTTTGTTCGACGTTGAACTATGGGGCCGTCTTTCATGGGCGACCCACCCCGGATCAAGATCGCCAACGGATTGCGTATGGTTCTTCCGGGAGGCGAAGGGCGGGCCCAGCGCATTCGCTGCCGCTGGGCCCTTTTGTGCGCCCAGAACGTCGAGTCTCCTGAGAACCAAAGGCAGGAATTTCGTGGTCACGCAGGAACAAAAGCCCAGCGGCGATGACGCTCTGGAAGAGGAGATTTCGGAGCGCGGCGGCAGCGGACAGCAGTTGGCCGGCCACTACATGGGCTTCGGAGCCCTCCTGCGCAGGTGGCGCAAGGCGGCAGGGGTAACCCAGTACCGGACGGCCAGGGCTCTGGGCATGAGCGAGCGCACGTATCGCAAGATCGAACGTGGCGCGACACCACCCCGACTGTCCCGCACACAGTGCGAGGCCCTCTCCGAGCTACTTCGGCTGGACCGCGACGAGCGTCACGCACTGCTGCTCTACAACGTCGGCTCGATGCTCGTTCCGCCGAGCGGGTCCAGCCAGCCGGAGCTGCAACAGGCTTTGCGTCTGCTCATCGACCGGCAGATGCCCAGCCCCGCGTACCTGTGTGACCAGCACTGGAACATCCTGGCGTTCAACACCGCCATGGCGGAGTGGTGGCCGTGGGTGATGGAGCCGGGCGCGAATCTCATTCGGTGGGCTCTGACGACCCCGGAGGCCCGCGCCCAGTACCAGGACTGGGACAAGCACGCCTCGGCCTACGTGAAGATCCTCAAGTTCGCCCAGGCCACCAGGCCGAATGACGCCGAGCTGCGCCGGCTGATCGAGGACGTCAAGAAGGACCCCGACGTGAGGCACGTCTGGGAGACCGAACACGACATGGGGGAGACACGCGATGGCCACGTCTTCCGGATGAACGTGCCGACGCTGGACTGGGAGACCATCGAGGTCGTCAGCCACGTCCTCTATCCCGCGTCGATGCCCGACTGCCGCTTCGTTGTGATCACCTGGGTTGAAGGCCATGGCGACGACGAGCACGACGCGCTCGGCGGCGTCCGCGATGCCTGGGCAACCATGACCGCGAACGAAGAGGACGTGGCGACGGCACAGCGGCACGCGCAGAACCGCGCGGCCGAAGACGCCGCCACCCGCTGGCGAAGGGAAGCGGCAACGCTCGCGGCCCGCATGGTCGTCGCCACTGCAGACGAAGCAGCAGCGCTGGCGGGTGAGAACGGCATTGCCCTGCCGGCCATCAGCAGAACCGTGGGGCCCGATGTCCATCTGACGCTTTCGCCGGACAAGCGCACCGTGGTGTGGGCCACAGAAGAGACAACCGGCTGCTGGTCCGTCACCCATGTGTCCCCGGCTACCGTTATCGCTCGCGTGCCCAGGCACACGATCGAAGGCGCGTGCCTCCTTGAAATGCGTCAGCTGGTGCGTTCTGCCCTGCCGGCCGATCCTTCGGCGGCAACGGTCCGCATCGGGCAGCTCCTCGACGAGCGCGACACCGAGCAGCGCGTGCTCCGCGATGTCCTACAGCAGGTGCAGGAAGGCAATGCCGAGTCGCCGAAGAGTGGCATGGCAGGCTGAGAGACCGAGACGAGCGGCCCTGCTCAGAGCCACCCGCAGGCTGCATCAGTGGGCTCCAAGCCAGCTGCACCCCCCCACGCACACATACAGGAAGACCCCTCTCGTGAAGAAGTACACCTATTCCCTCCCGTTGCGCTGGGCCGACGCGGACGCGTACGGGCACGTCAACAACGCGAAGTTTCTCCAGTACATGGAGGAGGCACGCACGCGGATGTTCCAGGAGATGCTGCCCGCCGACGAGGCAGAGCGCCGCCAGCACGCATTCGTCGTCGGCCGGTCCATCGTCGACTACCGCGCTCCGCTGTCGTACCGCGAAGCGCCTGTGGACGTGAATGTCTGGGTCGTCACTAGCCGGGGAGCGAGGCTCGAACTCGGCTACGAGATTCGGGATGACAACCAGCTGTACGCCGAGGCCACAACCACGATGGCCGCTTACAACCTGGACAGTGGCAGGCCGCGGCGGCTCTCGGAGACCGAGAAGGAATTCCTCGCCCGCTACACCGATGCCTGATCTGTTGCTCCGCCGTCGAATGGACTATGGCGGATGCTGCGCCGCCGGGAGGTCCTGGCTAGCACGATGCAGCCAGGACCTCCGGTGCAAACCGCCTGGGCTACCCGTCACTGTGGGGTATCAGTTGGGAGTGGCGGTCCTCGTCACCGAGCCGTGGGGGTGTCGGTAAGGAGCCAGAGGGTTGTCTCGGAAAGTACGTTTGGCTCCGGTGGCCATGGGGCCGACAGTTTGCGTCTGGTTAGAGCCCCTGCGTCCTGCAACTCGGCACCTGGGGCACAGATGCCAGACAGAAGTCCCGTGAATATTCCCATCGCGTAGGCGTGTTCGGCGTACAAGGTCTCGTCGGCAGGATGCGGTTTCTGGCCGTTCTTCACTGCGGCGTCGTCGTAGTACGCCTGAGTGATCTTTACCGCGTCCA
This sequence comes from Streptomyces sp. NPDC001093, assembly GCF_040298985.1. Classification (NCBI taxonomy): domain Bacteria; kingdom Bacillati; phylum Actinomycetota; class Actinomycetes; order Kitasatosporales; family Streptomycetaceae; genus Streptomyces; species Streptomyces sp. NPDC001093. The sequence goes on from NZ_JBEPBF010000019.1 coordinate 95,946, forward strand.
GGAGATCGTCCCCTGTGAGGAACACGGTGAGTTTGGTGACGTCCTCAAGCATGCGGTCCGGCTCACCATAGTTGGAGACGAGCACCAGCTCGGCGTCCGCGGGCCCGTGATCGCTGACGTCGTCGAGGCATGCCAGCAGAAGGTGGATGGTGCCGCTGTCGTCAATGACCATGCCAAGGCCGGGGACAGGCATGGTCTCAGGGAGATCGAAGGGAACCCGGTCGCTGGCCGTGGCCTGGACCGGCAGCGTGGTCAGGACGCTGTGGCGACCGCCGTTCCGCCAAGCCCCGAGGGCAGCGATGCGGGCCCCGTCCCACATGGCCTGGCCCATCGGCGCGTCGTGCATCTCCTTGAGCCAGGCTGCTACGCGGATGCTCGGCATCCAGCACCACGGCTTCCACCGTTCTTGCTCGCGAGCGCGCAGTTCTTCCAATTGATCGAAGATGCCGGGATACCTCTGGGTAGCCTGCATCTCCAGTCGGTGCCAGTGGTCAGCCGCCTCGCGGTAGATGTGCGCGATGCGCCGGTGATCGGCGTCGAGCTGGTGGTCGAGCTGAGCCTCGAAGACACCGTACGACACCTTCTTCGGGGTCGAGACGAGTGCCGGCGACGGGTCGAACGGGTCGAACTGTTGACGCACCTCGCCCATCTTTTGCGTGGCTCGCTCGGTGATTTCGAGCTGCGCGGCGTCGGATCCGATGGTTGTGGCGACCTGGACGCCACGCTTTTTCGCCTTCAGTTCCTTCAACGCCTGCGTGACAGTGGCGTGGGGGCGCTGTTCGGACAGCGCCGTGCTGTCCGCCGTGAGGGCGTACCAGGCGGCCACTACGGTGCGCAGAGGGACGGCCGAGTAGATCAACCCGGAGTCGAGGTCTTGATTCGTGTGGCTCAGGCGCTTGTCGAAGATGGGCAGGAAGGGCAGGTGCACCTCGAAGTCGGGCACCATCGGAATCAGCCTGCCCCGCGCGGCTGCATCCGGCTCCTGGTCCTGGTCGCGCATGGCCGTCCACCAGGTCAGATGCACCCCTTCGGAGAAGCCCTCCATCGGTGCCCCCCAGGTGACCGCGATCACGGGATCAGAGCCGACATGCATCAAAGGCTCCTCGGTGGAGAAGGCCAGCATGCCGGAGGGTGCGGGCAGTACGTCGGCGGTGAACGGCAGGGGAATCGTGTGGTCCGTGCCGATGGCGTGGGCGGCCTGCACAAGGTTGCTGGCCATCGCGAATGTCGTGCCGTCGGCGACCCGTTTGCACTCGGCTGCGATCACTGAGTCGATCTGCCGGGCATGGGGCAGGGACGACCATGAGGCGGGCATAAGAAAACTCTGGCCCTCACGCATGAGCATGGACCAGAACTCGCGGCAGAGCGAGGAACGCAAGTACGTGAGCGTTGTAACCCGCAGATTGGCGGCCTGGTCGGCAAGGGGGTGCACCGGCATGGAATCAACCCTAGGTCGCAGTCCGGAGCCCGGACAACCGATCGCAGGACCGTGACCCGCATTTGCCCAACGTCCGCTAGTCGTCGTGGCGGTGATCCGGTGTTACACGCGGAACGAGCCGGTATGTTTGGCACAAGTTCGCCGACCGGATTCACAGCCCCTGCCGGCAGGAGTCAACCATGGCCCGTGGCGCGACCGGCACTCGGTGAACGGGATGTTCGTCTTCCAGGCCACCCGACAGCCCATCAGGAGCCAGCCCATGCCCCCTCGTGCCCACGTCGCTGCCTGGGAAGAGGCCGTACGTCGTGCCACCGAGGCGACCGCCAAACACAGCTTCTCCGGGATGGACGAAGAGTGCTGGGACGACGTGGCAATGCGCGGGATCGTCGCCATGGTGCTTTACGCCCTGCACCTGCGCGACCGCCGTCCCGTCGGCGAGATCCCTTGGCAGGCGGTTCTGTGGCAACTGCGTGACGACGAGCGGGTGACCGAGCTTGTCACCGCCGTCCTCCCGGACGCCGGTCATGACTTGTCCCGCACGGCTGCCCCCGGCGACCCCGTGACCGAGTGCTGGCGGTGGTTGACCCGGACCTGGGACCCACAGGCCCCCGTGAAGTCCGACTTCGAGCAGCCGGCCCTGGCCCCTGCTTCGGGCGGCAACTGGGTGCCGGAGACACCGGAGCCCCGGTGGGGCGGCATGTCCCGGGGGATCGGGACGGGGCTGCCCGACCCGGCGCTGGTTAGGAACAGTTCGGGTGTCTCACGGCCCTCGCTGTCTCACCAGAGCGGCGCTCCTGGTCTTGGCAGCGGACGACGGACTGCTCCCTTGGGTGTCTCAGAAATCGTCGGCAAGCGTTATTCGTTCGAGACCCAGGGGCTCGCGGCATGACGGACGGACGTCCGGTTGAGTGGGCACAGTCCTCGGAGCGCGCCGATCAGATCGTGACCCTGGGGCATCAGCCGGCGGACACGTGGGACGGGCGGGCGATTCGCGGGGTGCTTGCTGTGACGCTCGCGGCTCTGGCCAAGCAGCAGGGTCGGCCCGCTGCGGAGGTGGACGTCGGCAGTGTCCTGTGGCACCTCGACCGAGGACCCGCAATGGTGCGTGAACTCGCTGACACGCTGGGGTTGTCGGCCGAGGGCGCGCAGCCAACGGAAGCGGCGTCCGAGTGGGCGTGGTTGAGCCGCCCGTGGCCGACGGCGCCTGCGCGGGCCAACAGCGGCGGGATGCCGCGCGGCATCGCCCGCGGTTCTTCGCTGCCTGCCGTCGACGTGGTTACACATTGGGCCGGCGCGGCTGCGCAGGCTGCTCTTGCCGCCGAGCGGCCAGCGGGCTTGACGGCGGGCACACGAGTACGGGTAGTTGGTGGCGAGGACAAGGGGCGGAGCGGGGAAGTAGTCGCCCCGGCCTGGCTGATGGACGACGAGCACCGCACGGTGCTGCCCGGACCGCCGCCCGGCTATGAGGTGGTTCTCAGTGTGCCGGGGCAGGAGAGGGGATCTCGCAGAGTGGTGATGTCGACCATCGAGGGTGAGATCCGGCTCGAGGCCCCGGGCCCGCATGGCGAGCGCGTGATCGTACGGACAGCCGACCTCGATCCAGAGGAACACGAGCCCGCCGCTCAGCCGCCGTCGCCGTAGGTTGCGGCGAGTTGGCACGGCTGTCTCAGTCTTGGGGGACAGCCGCTGTCGGCGGCCCATGGCGAGGGCACACCAAGACAGGCATCGTTCTCGCGATCCACTGGAACTCCCCCTGATGCTCCACCAGGGGGAGTTCCAGTGGCCGGGGCCGCGGCGCAGTCTTCCGGGCATGCCCCCCGAAGGAGATGATGAACGCCACAAGCACCGCGGAGCGAGGAGGCGACCGGCAGTGAACGGTTCGGATGGTTCCGGCAAGGGAATCGGCACGGCCCAGGCACTGGTGAGGTGGGATGCCGCCCCGCTCGGCGCCTCGCCCCACAACCTCGACCTGATCGCCGCCGTCCACGCGACGGCCGACCCGCATGGCGCGCCCGTCCAGCTCGTCCACTTCGACCGCCGCTCGACCGACGACACCGTCTACCTCAATCGGGACAGCCGCACGGGCCAGGGGCTGGGCTGGGACGCGGTAATGACCCTGGAGCTGTCCCGCATGCCGGACACGAGCGGCCGCGTCGTGATCGGCGCGTCCCTCCAGCAGGCGGCCGGCGTGCCCCTCTACTTCGGCGACGTGGCGAACCCGCGGGCGCAGATCACGGCCGGAAGCAAGGTCCTGGCGGATCAGGACTTCACGGAGGTCGCCGGATCGACGGCCGCGACGCTCGGCGAGTTTCTCCGCGACGCGGCCGGCCTCTGGACGTTCCGTCCGCTACTGCGGGGCTTCGACACGGATCCGGCGACGTTCCCGCAGACGATGGGGACGGCCTGAGCGAAGATTCGTCCCGGCCCCATCCTCCACGTCTTCGCGGCCCTCGCCGAACTCATCGCCCAGGGGGTCAACCGACAGAATCCGCTGACCTGCCCTAACGCGGTGCTCCGGGGTTGACCGTTCCCGGCCACATCAAGATCACTTCCCGCTGTGCCGATCAGCACGCGCCGCTCTCCCTGGCTGACCAGCACCTTCCCGCCTCTGCGTACCGGGTCGGCGGCGAGACCCCCTATCTTCCTCCAGTGCGCCCGAGCAGTGTCTGACCGTTGCCGAGATCGCCGAGGTCCTGGCACCCGGTGAACGGTTTTCCCGTAGGCCGATCACCGCACGCCGCGTCCCGTTCGTCACGGCCGGCAAGCACGTCCGTGACACCCGCAGCGCACTGGACGCCTACATCCAGGCGAACAGTGTCGGGTTTCCTGGTCGTATGTCCAGCCAGGTATGAAGTGTGCCTGCATCAGGCGGGTTTGCGGGCTTCGATCAGGAAGCGGGTGGTGTGGGCGACGAAGGGGCCGTCGGTCTGGATGCGGTCGTGCAGTTGCCTGAGCCGGTCCCGGTACTGGTCGACGGTGAACCCCGGAACCATCCAGATCACCTTCCGCAGGAAGTAGATCACCGCGCCGACGTCGAAGAACTCGGTACGCAGGGATTCCGAGCGCAGGTCGATGACCTCCAGGCCGGCGGTCTCTGCGGCGGCACGGGCGTCGTCGGGGTGGCGTTTGCGTCGTACCTCGGGCGGCTGTGGTCCCAGGAAGTACTCGACGAGTTCGAAGACGCTGGCTGGGCCGACCTGCTGGGAGAGGTATGTGCCGCCGTGTTGCAGGACCCGGGCGATCTCCTGCCACCAGGTGGTCACCGGGTGGCGGCTGACCACGAGGTCGAAGGCTTCATCGGCGAACGGAAGCGGCGGCTCGTCCTCGTCGACGACGACCGCCACTCCACGCGGACGCAGTAGCTTGGTCGCCTTCGCGATATTCGGTGGCCAGGATTCCGTGGCCACCGTCAGGAGGGGAAGCGTCGGAACCCCGGCGAGGACCTCCCCGCCGCCGGTCTGGATGTCCAATGCCGCGGAGGCATGTGCCATCCGTTCACCCATCGTGCGCTGGTATCCCCACGAGGGGCGCTCCTCGCTGGCCCGCCCGTCCAGCCAGGAGAAGTCCCAGCCCTCCACCGATACGGACTCGGCTTCGGCCACCAGGTCCTCAAACGTTCGCGGTATATCCCGATCGTCGCAGCTCAACCCATGGATTGAGCACTGGTTACCCTTCCCTGCGGCTGTGTCATGGATCGGCTGTCGGCGATGAAACGCATTCGACGGCGGACTCGGCCGCAGTGTGCTGCTGGCCTTCACCGCTGAGCTGGCAGCCTGTGACCGGGTGCGGCCCGCTCGGCCACGGCCGCGTCCTGGACCACGGCGGCGGCCGACCGTATGGGTATGGGCCTTGCCACCGGGCTGCACGTCGTGCCCGTACCGCGTGACGAGCGCCAGCTCCGTGATCTCGCCAACGCGGTGCCGCCGGACGGGTGCGCGACGGGGATCTACCAACCACCTGCTGCATGCGCCACTGCGGCACCGCCCGTGAACTCACCTTTCACTGAGCGCAGTTGCATCCGTGGGAATGCCCCGCACGGCATGCGCGGTGTCACACGTCCGTGTCAGCAGCAATTCTGTGCGCCTTGCGGCACGCGTGATGCCAGCCGAGCGACTTGAGGGTCCAGGGGCCACCATGTCTGCTCTGACGTCCTGGCGCGCGCCGAACCGTCGGCAACAATCCGGGGCGCTCTCACCGCCTCGGGACCGCGCCGCAGCGCCGCAGCCTCCCTCGAACGGATGTCGTGGACGTCTACGACGACAGACGCCCGACATGCCTCGCCCAGCGGCCACGAGTGGTGGACTGCCGGACGGCTGTCACCGGTTGCCGACGGCTCGACGATTCCCCCGAAGAGGATGTGGCGAGCACCCGTGTCTGGTTGCGCACGCGGTCGGAGCACGCGCAGAACCTTATTCACAGGATTCGCTTTCCTTCTCTTTCGCATTTTCGGGGCTCGGGGTGATGGAGTCGGCCACATTGCCGAACGGAAGCCAATAGAACCGGCATCCAGTGCCCATGGGGCCGTCGAATTTGATGGTGAACGTCTGGTCTTTCGCAACAGGGACAATGAACGTGGTATTTTCTCCCTCCTCCACCGTGGCCAAGTCCGTCTGTACGCTCATTAGCCCTGTGGCGTCAGGGGTATAGGTAATCTCCTCGTGGCCGGTGCCCATGCTACGGCCGGTATATACATGGGGGCGGGAAGCCTTTTTGCCGTACACGACTCCCGCTGTTTTGGCCGTGAAGGCCAGTGGTGACCGGTCCCTCTCGAAGTGTGCGATCTCGGTGAGAGGTCCGGTGATGGTGATGGGCCCATCCACGGTGATGCCGCGTCCCTGGACGGTGACACCGCCCGCGAACGTGGTGTCGTCTTCCATGCGAGCTGGGCCGTGGACGGTGAGTTGGCCTACTTCGAGGTCTGGCCGTCGGACGGTGATGTGGGCGTAGAGGATGCGGGTGGCGGGGTTGGTGGGGTCGCCGGTGGTGCCGCGTAGGTAGAAGGTGGTGTCGGATTTGATGTTGGTGATGGTGCGGGTGGTCTCGTTGGTGACGTTGAGGTTGGTGTCTCCGTACAGCAGTTCGTAGGTGGCGTTGGTGGAGCGTTTCCAGGTCAGGGTGATTTCGCCGCCGTTGTCGATCACGGGGTCGCCTTCGGGCAGGAATTCGCGCATGTAGAAGTCGGCCGGGAATTTACCGACGCTGAACAGCGCCTTCCTGTCCTGGAAGGCGTTGTTGCCGGTGCGGGAGTGTTCGGTCACGGTGATCGGTGAGGTGCCGACCTTGCGGCTGATCGGGATCTGTGAGAGCTGGATGGTGAATCCGGTGTCGGGCCCGATCGTTTCGTGGCTTCCGGCCGGGGAGAAGACGAACTCCTTCGTCGGCTCGTCCAGTCGGACTGTCCAGCCGTTGAGGCTGATCCGTGCGTTGACGCTCGACAGGTTCGTGGCCAGGTCTGGTGACATCGTCCCAGCCGGCACTTTCACCGTGATCCATTCCACATCGGCTGGAGTGCCACTGCGCCGCGAGGCGACGATGATCAGCTCACCGCGCTCCTCGGGTTCCTCGGGCTTTTCCGGGGATGCCTTGAGGGGGTCGGGGCTGGTGGTCAGGTCGTAGGACATCAGCGGTGCCCACGGGGTCGGGTCCGTGGTGCGGGTGGGGGAGACCAGGGCCATGATGATGCTCCTCGGGCTGGCAGGTGTGCCGCAGCACCGTGGTCGGTGCGCCGGTGGTGGGTCAGCTGTCGGTGCTGGTGTGCAGTGCGGCGTTGTCGAGGGTGAGGAAGCCGGAGCGGATCTCGGGTTCGGCCAGCGGGAGGTCGGAGGGGTCCTGGCTGAGGATCGGGAGTTTCTCCCAGGTGCTGCCGCGCTTTTCACTCCAGGTCCAGCTGCCTGTGATGCCGGCCGGTGCGGGCATCAGTACGGTCTCCTGGGCCTGTTCCTGGGCACCGAGCAGTGCGGTGGTGCCGGAGAGCAGGGGGCCGGTGCGGAAGTTCACGGACATGCGGGCGATGGCCTGGTCGGTGAATTCCTGGGGGATGAAGACTCGCTTGGTGGCGAGGATGTCGGTGGTGGCGTGGACGGCGGCACGCGGGTCACACAGGACGGTGGCCACTGCGGTGTTGTGGCCGCCGAAGTCGAGTTGCAGGCTGGGCTTGTCGCCGATCGGCCGCAGGTAGTCGTCGCTGCCTGCGGCGGGGTCGATCACGGGCTCGATCACGGTCTCGAAGTGGGTGTAGTCGTTGTCCGCGACGTACCCGACCAGTCCGTCGTCGGTCTGCTGTACCTCGCCCAGGCGGATCGTCCAGGGGTAGTGGGGCAGTTGCGGCTGCGGCGGGTCGAAGAGGTTCTGCCAGCTGACGTCGGTGCGCAGGGGGCCTCGTAGTTGCATGGTCAGCCGCGTGCGGACCAGGGCGAGGGGTCGGCCGAGGAGGAATCCGAGGCCGGGGTCGGCCGGGCCATCCGGGTCGATGGTCTCCAGGGTGCGGTCGACGGTGGCGCGGAAGGCGCCGAAGGTCTGCGGGCCGCGGGTTTTGATGGCGCTCAGCAGACGGTAGGTGTGCGGGGAGACGGTCTCCAGCTCCTCGAAGTCGTCGAGGTCGGAGCCGGGCAGTGCCGTCCAGGACACCTCGTGCTCGTCGTTGGAGCCCAGGGTGACGCGTAGTTCGCCGAGCGATGTGCCGTCGGGTGCGTGGACGACGAGGGATTCGTCGAGGCGGTTGTGGAGCAGCCAGGCGCAGACGGGGTTGGTTCCGGGGGTGAGGTCGGTGTCTTCGTCGCCGGTGGCGGACAGGAAGGCGAAGTCGAGCCGGGCCGGCTGGAGCAGGCGGGGGCCGAGTTCGACCAGACGCCCGCTGTCGTAGCCGCTGACCGGGTGGGCGGGCCGCATGGTGTCGGGCATCTCGGGCCGAAAGTGGCTGGGCTCTGCGATGAGGTTGACGGAGCGTCCAAAGCGGTCGACGACGGCCAGGTTGAGGAAGGAGAGTTGTCCGGCGCGCAATTCCTGGAAGGTGGACGGGGGCCACGGAGTCCAGTCGTCGGTCGGCATGCCGCCGGGGTCCGGCGGGGGGTAGCCGCCGTTGCCGATGAGGTCGGCGATGTCGCCGGCGGGCTGTAGTCCGCCGTGGGCCTGGCGCTGGGCGATGGCGGCGCCGAAGCCGTCGAGGGTCTGGGAGAGCAGGTCGGTGGAGCGGATGTCGGCGCGCAGGCGCCGCAGGCTGTCGGCGGGCAGCTGGTCGCGGACGCGGGCATAGGCGGCGAGGGCGCCGTCGAGGGTGTGCCCGGGGGCGGGGGTGAGGATCTGCCGTCCGGAGATGACCAGGGGGGTGCCGGGGGTGCCGGTGCCCTGCCACTGGTAGCGGGAGCCGTCGATGAACTCCCAGTGTGCGGTGGTGCCGTCGTGGAACGGCAGGGGGAAGTACTCGGCCTTCCACAGCAGATACAGCGGTTGCCAGGGCATCTGCCAGGGTGCCGTGCCGTACTCGGGCAGTGTTCCGGTGACCTCGCGGATCTGGCCGGTGGCAAGAGCCCCATCGAGGATGAGGAATTCGGTCAGCAGTGCGTGGAAGCAGGCGGGCAGGTGGGTGAGGTCGACCTGGCGGACGAGGTCGGCCACGTCGCTGGTGGTGATGCCGGATGCGCGGGTGACCAGGCGGTCGGGAGTGCGGCACGGTAGCGGAGTGCCGCGGGTGAGCGGTGCGTGCAGGTTGGCGCCTTGCAGGGCGAGTGCGGGGTCAGCGGAGTACTCGAAGTCCTGGGCAGGGACGCGGATGAGGCGTCGGGCGGCGCGTGCTCCGAAGGCGGGGTAATGGGTGGCGATGCTCGCGGACAGCTCCTCTTCCGTCCTGCCCCAGGGCAGGGTGCGGCGCTGCTCGGCCAGGCGCCGGGCCAGGGCGGTGACGTGACCGGCCGCGCCGTCGGGGTTGGCGGGGTCGAGTTCGGCGTCGATGCGCTCCCCGAACTCGTCGGAGTGCCGTTCCAGACGGCTGAGCCACCACAGGTGATAGAGGCGTTCGCGGGCGGCGTCCAGTTCGGCTTCGGTGGCGTCATGTTCGGCTTGCCTGCGGTTGAGGTCGGCGATCGTCTCCACCTCGGCCGCGCGGGCAGTGTGCCGGGCGGCTACGGCGTCCGGCGAGGGAATGTGGCCTGGTTCGTCGCCGCGTTCGCCGATGAACCAGCGGTAGCCGCCGGGCACGGGACCAAAAGCGGTGTCGTGGGCGCGGCGGTCGGTGAGGATGTCCGCTTCGGGACGGTCACGGTCCTCCAGGCCCTCGATGCCGCCGAGCAGGAAGGCGCGGAAGAGGTCGGCTTCGGCTGCGGAGAAGGCCCCTGTGCCGTCGGCTTGGGCGCCGAGTTCGGACGCGGCCTCGCCCATGGTGTTGGCGACCATCGTGGTGACGTCCTCGCGGCGGGGGCAAGGGGAGTCGGGAACCGGGCCGGTCAGGTCCCAGTCCAGGCCCAGGACGGTGCCGGTGTAGACGGAGGTGCCAATCCCGCTGCCGGAGCCGGCGGGCTTGGTCCACTCCAGGCGTCGCAGGAGGTCTGCGAGGTCCTCGGTGCCCGCGAGGATGTCGCTGGCCGGGTCGGCGTACCAGCCGGCGACGAAGTAGCTGAGTTGCTCCCGCTCCGCTACGCCTTCCAGCGTGTCGTGCAGGGAGAAGACGTTCTTGTTGTAGGGCTGGAAGACGGAGAATGTGAGCAGGCCGGGGCCGATCGCAGTGAGGAAGGGGGCGCGCCGGTTGGCGGGCTCCTGCCAGGGACCGGTGAGGGGATGGCACTTGCCGATGAGCGTGGCCTGGGGCGTGGCGCTGTCCGGGTCCTGGAAGGAGACGGTGCCGTTCGTCGGATCGAGGTAGTCGCTCTCGACGATCCAGGCGGTGAGCGTGCGGGTGCTGTCCCCGTGGCGGACGACCAGCCACCGGTTGGGGACGAGGGGGAAGTCGCCGACGCCCTCCTCGTCATCGTGCCGGCCGCGGGTGAGTGCGGCGGGCAGTTCCCACTGGAGATAGACGCCGAGGCGGTCTTCGCGCCCGGTCCACTCCTCGGCGCCGGTGAAGGGCTCCGGCTCGGACGGGACGCCCTGTCCGATGTGTTTGAAGTTGGTGTTCCAGCGGTGGATGACGTGGTGGCTTCCGGTGTCGCGGGTCTGTCGATTGACGGCGAGGGCGGCCACCTCGACCGGCACGACCAGGGTGTTGTCCACTGACATGGCCCATCGGTCCTTTCACGAGCGTCGCGGGATGGGGCGGGGTGTGCTGGTCAGGGCCGGTAGGAGAAGGTCTGCGCCTGCGGCGCGTTGATCATCTGCAGGGCGAACTGCGCCGAGGAGAGCCGCTCGACGCCGTGGGCCTGCGACAGGGCGGGAACCAGAGCGTCGCCGGTGCCGTAGACATTGAGGACGTCCGCGTCACCGGGGCGCAGGAAGCGACGGAAGCGGCCGTCGCCCTTTCCCGGTGGGAACTCCCCCTCGATCCCCTCGATGGGATAGCCGATGTGGTCACCGCTGATCTCGCGCAGCTGGATCGTGCCCACGTTGCCGATGCCGAAGCAGAGGCCGCGCGGCGGCTCGGCCAGTTCGAACCGGTCGATCACCCGCGGGTAGAGCATGAGGCGGACATCGGTGCCGAAGAGGGCGCTGCGCAGCGGCTCCACGACACTGGGACCCGCGTAAGCGGTGATGATGGTCTGGGGCCAGTGAGGTACCAGATCGGAGCGGAGCAGTACCGCGCAGGCCGGTAGGCGTCCGCCGGTGGTGGCCAGGTCGTTGAGGTCGGCGTCCAGGGCGTGGCCGACGCCGACGCTGAGGGCCCCGTCCACAGCGGCGCGGACCCAGCCGGCATCGACGTAGGCGAAGCGGATGCTCTCCGGCGGCAGCATCCGGCTGTCCGGGACCAGGTGCTCGAAGCCCAGCATCTCCATGAGGCGCAGCCGGTCGAGCCAGTCGGCGACGGGCCGCAACTCGCCCTCGGCGGCCTGGGTGAGGAGGGTGGCGACACCTGACTGGGACAGCAGTGACCGCACATCGGCCGCGGTGCGGGCCCGCCGGGCACCGGTGGTCGTGGCACTACGGCGCAGGCCGGCACGCAACTGCGGGCCGGCCTGCGCCAAGGCGCGGGAGAATCGGTAGCCCTCCGCCTAGAGGAGCAAGCGGTCGAATGCTTCCAAG
>NZ_JBEPBF010000020.1:0-105241 GCF_040298985.1 Streptomyces sp. NPDC001093
CTCTCGGTGGCGCTCGCGAGCCTCACGCTGGGCGGTGTCGCCTTCGCGGCGATCGGCTCCGCCGGTTCCGGCACCCACGGCCGCCCCGGTACCCCGCATCCGGCCCTCCCATCGGCGAGCACCCCGCACCGGCCGCCCGCTCCCGGCACGCCCGCCGGGACCGCCGGCCAGGCATCCGGCGCCGCGTCCACGCGCCCGCACCATCCGGCCACCGCCCGGGACACGGTGGCCCACTGCCGCGCCTACGAGCGGGCAGGGGACCGGAGTGGCGCCCTGGACGCGACGGCCTGGCAGCGGCTCGTCGGGGCGGCGGGCGGCGAGGAGAAGGTGGCGGCCTACTGCGCGGCCCAGGTGAAAGCCGCATACGGGAAGAAAGCCGACAAGGGCGGCAACAGCGCCGGAAACAGTGGCAGTTCCGACCGTAGGGCCCCGGGGAAGAAGTAGTCCTCGTCACGCGGGCCCGTCGGTGTGTCACGGCAAGGTCACGGACGTTCTAGACGCGGGTGAGAACCCGTGGAGGCCTCCGCGCAGGTGAGGCACTCCTCGTCGGGCCGCAACCAGGGCCCGGCACGGAAAGCGCCGAGTCGAACGGGCCCGCACACCAGCATTGGCCGCGCGTTGGCCGCATTGGTCGCCGATGCCGCGCATCGGCCCAGGTCAGAGCGGCAAACTGATGCAACGGCCGGGGCCGCCACCCCCCACAGGAGAGGCCCCGGCCGTCGCGCTGACGGGCCGCGCGCGACCCGTACTCTCTACAGCGCCGTGCGTGCTGTTTCTGTCACACCCGGCCACCGTCGAATCTCACCCTGCGCACATCCGCACCTGGTCACGAGTTAGTTGCATCTTCTACGGACATGGACGGGGAGCGGTTTCACGCCGTAACGTGCCTTTCGCGCCGACCGGGAAACAGGCGTAAAGGGAGTCAGGTGCTGGGGGACGACGCGGAGCTGACCGCCGCGGTGCGATCGGCGCAGGACGGTGACGAGACCGCGTTCCGTACTGTGTACCGCGCGGTGCATCCACGGTTGCTCGGATACGTACGGACGCTGGTGGGCGATCCGGACGCCGAGGACGTGGCGTCCGAGGCCTGGCTGCAGATCGCCCGCGACCTCGACCGGTTCAGCGGAGACGCCGACCGCTTCCGCGGCTGGGCCGCCCGGATCGCCCGCAACCGCGCCCTGGACCACATACGCATGCGCGGCCGCCGCCCCGCCATAGGCGGCGACGAGACGGAACTGACCGGCCGGGCCGCCGAGTCCGACACCGCCGGCGAGGCCATCGAGGCCCTGGCCACCGACGGCACCCTCTCCCTCATCGCGCGGCTCCCGCAGGACCAGGCCGAGGCGGTCGTCCTGCGCGTCGTGGTCGGCCTGGACGCCAAGAGCGCCGCCGAGACCCTCGGCAAACGCGCCGGCGCCGTGCGCACCGCGGCACACCGCGGCCTGAAGCGGCTCGCGGAGCTGCTCGGTGACGATCCGGAATCGGCGGGCGTGCTCGACGCGCTCCCACCCCAGCGAGAACCGCGCGGCCGCGCGGTGTCGTCCGCAACTGTGACGGATACGCGTGCGCGGACGCAGAAGGACATGTGATGGCCGACGAGCAGGACAAGTGGCTGAACCGTGAGACGGCGGAACGCCTGTTGCGCGGCGAGTCGCTGGAAGCCGTCGATGCCTCCGCCCGTGACCAGGCCGAACGACTCTCCCGGGCGCTCGGCGCGCTGACCTCCCGGACGGCCCCCGCCACCGGCGAACTCCCCGGCGAGCAGGCCGCCCTGGCCGCGTTCCGCAAGGCCCGCGAGGCCGCCGCCGCGGAAGGCACCGCCGTCGGCCGTGCCGAGGGCGCCTCCGGCCTGTCCGTGCCCGGCGGCGACGCGGGCCTGGTCCGCATCGCCGCCCCGGCCCGTACCGGAATCCCCGCCCGCCGGACCCGCTGGGCCCGCCCCGTGCGGCTGGCGCTGGCCGCGGCGGTGGCCGTGGGCACGGTCGGCGGGGTCGCCATGGCCGCCGGGACCGGGATGCTGCCCACACCGTTCCGGCACGAGCACCCCGCCGCCTCCGTCTCCGCCGACCCGACCTCCCGAACGCCGCTCGCCTCCGTCCCGCAGGGCACCCCGGGGGCGACTGCGGGGCCCGGCGCGCCGAGCGGCAGCGCGGGCACCGACCGCGGTGGCGCCTCCGGCGAGGCCGTCGTACCGGGCGACCGCAACGGCAGGAGCAGCTCTCCCGGCACCGGCGACCCCTCCGGCACCCCCGGCGGCTGGTGGCGGGACGCGGCCTCGGCCTGCCGGGACATCCGCGACGGCAAGGAGCTGGACTCCGGCCGCCGGCGCGTCCTGGAGCACCTGGCGGGCGGCAGTGCCCGGGTGAGCCGGTACTGCAAGGTCGTCCTGGCCACCGTCGACTCGGCCGACGGCGCGACGGGCGGCGGCAAGGGCGACGAGAACGGCGACAAGGGCAAGGGCAACGGAAACGGCCGGGGCGGCGACGAGGAAGGCAACCCCGGCCACGGCGGCGACGGTCACCCCGGCTGGGGCGGCAACCCCGGCTGGGGCGGCAACCCCGGCAAGGGCACCGGCGACGGCAAGGGCAGCGGAGGCGGCAAGGGTTGGCACGGCGACGCTGTGGCGCCCGCACCCACGGCCTTCGCCCCGGCCCGCCCCGCCCGGAGCACCGGCACCCGGCCCGGCCCGGCGCCGAGCCCGACGTACACCGCCCTCTGACCCGACCGGCCCGCGGGCCGCTCCCTCCCCCGCCCCCCTTTTTTGCCCCTCTGACCTGCGCTTTTGTGGGTCGTGAAAAATTCTTCGGGCGGGGTGTGACGTTTTCGGCGGCCGGTACGCAGTACTGAGTGAGCCGACTGGTCATCGGCCGTCGCACTGAGCCGGGGTTCCCCCCGTACCCACGGCTCGTGCACCTGGCGCGGGCGGGACACGTTCCCCCGGTCCCGCCCGCGCCCCGCAATCCCGCCTCACCAGTGGACGACGACTTTGTCGCCCACCCGCACCTGAGCGAACAGCTGCTGGATCGCCGTCTCGTCCCGGACGTTCACGCACCCGTGCGAGGCCCCCGCGTAGCCACGCGCCGCGAAGTCGTACGAATAGTGCACGGCCTCGCCGCCGCTGAAGAACATCGCGTACGGCATCGGCGAGTGGTAGAGCGTCGACACCCAGTTCCGCTCCTTGCGGTAGACGTGGAAGACACCCTCGCGGGTCGGCGTGTACTGCGCCCCGAACCGCACCGCCGTCGTCGAGAGCGTCCGCCCGCCGATCATCCAGCGCAGCGTCCGCGTCGTCTTGTCGATGCACAGCACGCGCCCGGTCATGCAGCGCGGGTCGGGCGCGCCGGCCGGCTGACCGCCCATCAGATACAGCTCCCATGTGCCGGGCGCGTGGGTCATCCCCACCAGCCGCTGCCAGGTGACGGTGTCCGTCCGCCCCGTCCGCGGCAGCCCGCGCTTGCCCTGGAACCCCTGCACGGCCTGCTCGGTCGGAGCGTCGTACGACCCCGTCGGCCCCTCGAACAGCCAGTCCAGCTGGCGCAGCCGCGCCTGCAGCTCCCGTACCCCCGGCCCGCTGTCGCCGCGCGAGTACAGCAGCCGGGGAGCGGGGGCGGGCACGGCGGGGGACGGCGGCCGGGGAGCGGGCGCGGCCGGGGACGGCTGCTCCGTCCGGGTGGGCTGTGCCGCGCGGCTTTCCAGGGGCGGTGCCGGGCTCTGGGCGTACACCGGGGCCCGGGGTTTGCCGTCGGCGTCCGAGGGATGCACGGTGCAGCCGCACAGGGCGGTGAGGGCGGCGAGTGCGGTGGCCGATGTGAGGGCGGCGGCGGGTCTTCGCGAGATCGTCATGCCGGGATGCTTCCCCGCGTGACCGTCGCCGAACGACGGGGCATGGTGAGGGGTGACAAGACGTACTCCGGAGGCATCCATGTCGCGTGAGTCCGAGTCGGGACTGCCCATCGAGCCGGTCTACGGGCCGCGGGACCTGCAGGGCTGGGACCCGGCCGGGAAACTGGGCGAACCGGGCGTGTACCCCTTCACCCGCGGGGTCTACCCGAGCATGTACACCGGCCGGCCCTGGACCATGCGCCAGTACGCGGGCTTCGGCACGGCCGCCGAATCCAACGCCCGCTACCGGCAGCTGATCGCCCACGGCACCACGGGCCTCTCCGTCGCCTTCGACCTGCCCACCCAGATGGGCCACGACTCCGACGCACCCCTCGCGCACGGCGAGGTCGGCAAGGTGGGCGTGGCGATCGACTCGATCGAGGACATGCGGGTGCTGTTCGACGGCATCCCGCTCGACCAGGTCTCCACGTCGATGACGATCAACGCCCCGGCCGCCCTCCTCCTGCTCCTCTACCAGCTGGTGGCGGAGGAACAGGGCGCGCGCGCCGACCAGTTGACGGGCACGATCCAGAACGACGTGCTGAAGGAGTACATCGCGCGGGGGACGTACATCTTCCCGCCGAAGCCCTCCCTGCGCCTGACGGCGGACATCTTCAAGTACTGCACCGCCGAGATCCCGAGGTGGAACACGATCTCGATCTCCGGCTACCACATGGCCGAGGCCGGGGCGTCGCCCGTCCAGGAGATCGCGTTCACGCTGGCGGACGGCATCGAGTACGTCCGCACGGCGGTGGCGGCGGGGATGTCCGTGGACGACTTCGCGCCCCGCCTGTCCTTCTTCTTCGTGGCCCGTACGACGCTGCTGGAGGAGGTCGCCAAGTTCCGCGCCGCCCGCAGGATCTGGGCGCGGGTGATGCGGGAGGAGTTCGGCGCCCGGAACCCCAAGTCCCTGATGCTCCGCTTCCACACCCAGACGGCGGGCGTCCAGCTGACGGCCCAGCAGCCGGAGGTGAACCTGGTGCGGGTCGCGGTGCAGGCGTTGGCGGCGGTGCTGGGCGGCACCCAGTCCCTGCACACCAACTCCTTCGACGAGGCGATCGCGCTGCCGACCGACAGGTCCGCCCGGCTGGCCCTGCGCACCCAGCAGGTGCTGGCCCACGAGACGGACGTGACGGCGACGGTGGATCCCTTCGCGGGGTCGTATGCGGTGGAGCGGATGACGGACGACGTGGAGGACGCGGCCGTCGAGCTGATGCGGCGGGTGGAGGATCTGGGCGGGGCGGTCGCGGCGATCGAGCGGGGCTTCCAGAAGGCCGAGATCGAGCGGAACGCGTACCGGATCGCCCAGGAGACGGACTCCGGGGAGCGGGTGGTGGTCGGCGTGAACCGCTTCCAGCTGGACGAGGAGGAGCCGTACGAGCCGATGCGCGTCGACCCCGCCATCGAGGCCCGGCAGGCGGAACGCCTGGAGAAGCTCCGGGCCGAACGGGACCGGCGGGCGGTGGACTCGGCGCTGGACGCGCTGCGGAAGGCGGCGGAGGGGGAGGAGAACGTCCTGTACCCGATGAAGGAGGCGCTGCGGGCGCGGGCGACGGTGGGGCAGGTGTGCGGAGCGCTCCGCGGGGTTTGGGGGGCTTACGAGCCGTCGGAGGTGTTCTGAGCTGGGTGGTTACTTCGTATGGGTGATCGCGAGCCGAGTCCCCATGTTCCCGGTTACTCTCGTCGCAGAGTGGGCCCCGAAAAGGAGGACGCCATGGCCGTACTGCAGCAGGAGCTGACCCTGGGCGAGGCTGCCGACCAGCTTGCCCGTGCACTGCCTGGCCACCGCGTGGAGATTCTCCAGGGGAGGCTTACTGTGACACCGCCGCCGGATGGTTCGCACGCTCTGTCGCTGACGAAACTGGGCAGGGCTTTCGACCGGGCGGGGCTCGTTGAGGCGGGGTACGAGTACGTCCAGGGCGTCGGGCTCTGGCTGCCCACGCTGCCTGAGGACTTTGCGATCCCCGACTTCTCGGTCGTCGACCAGGACTTCCGCGACGCCCATGTCACGAAGAACTACTACGCACCGAACGTCTTCCGCATGGTGGTGGAAGTGACGTCCTCGAACTGGTCCGACGACCTCGGTCCCAAGGTCGAGTGCTACGCCCAGGCAGACCTTCCCGCCTACCTCATCGCTGACCGCAAGCACGACGAGGTCCTCCTCTACACCGACCCGGCCGACGGCAAGTACCCCGACCCTCAGCGCTTCAAGCGAGGTCAGTTCGTCCCCGTCCCCGAATCCGTCGGCGTCACCCTCGACCTCCCCGTCGACACCCTCCTCGACGGCGACGACTGACCACCACCCCGGTCAGACGCCGACCTCGGCCAGGTAGGCCTCGGCCCCGTCCGGCGAGTCTCCCGCCCACCCCACATAGCCGTCCGGGCGGATCAGGAAGACGCCCGGGCCGTACGACTCCGGCGCCGCCGGGAGCGCCCGCACACCGGCAACGGAGGTGTCCGCGCCCAGCAGCGTCCAGTGCGGTCCCCGGAACGCGTCGAAGAGGCGCACGCCGGACACCGTGCCGTCCGGGGCGCGGTCGCCCGCCCGGACGCCGGCCGGCTCGTCCCGCGTCTCCACGCTCAGGGACGACTCCCGGTAGCCCAGCCCCAGCTGCACCGTCGCCCTTCCGCGCCGTACCTCGCCGCGGTGGACGCCCGTGGACAGGTCCAGCATGGCCGCCGCGTTCGCCCGGCGCTCCTCCTCGTAGGTGTCCAGCAACGCCTCCGGCGCCCCGCCGCGCAGGACCGCGCCCAGCTTCCAGCCCAGGTTGTAGGCGTCCTGGACGCTGGTGTTCAGGCCCTGGCCGCCGGCCGGCGAGTGGACGTGGGCGGCATCGCCGGCGAGGAAGACCCGGCCCACCCGGAAGCGGTCCGCGAGGGCGGCGCGCGGGCGGAAGCCGGAGGACCAGCGCAGCTCGGTGACGTCCTCGGCGTCCAGGTGGGTGTACGCGGCGACCAGCCTACGGATGCCGTCGAAGCCCGGGTCGGGTTCCGTGCCCTCGGCGAGGCGTGCCTGGAGCTGGAAGTCGTTCGTGCCGGCCTGCGGGCACAGGCCGACGACGGTGCCGTCGTCCTTGGGGAAGACGTGCCAGAAGTCCCGGTCCAGGCCCGTCAGCCGTACGTCCGCCACCAGGAACGGCGCCGGGTCGACCGTTTCCCCGGCCATGCCCACGCCCACCGCGCGCCGGACCACCGAGCGCCCGCCGTCGGCCGCGACGACGTACCCCGCGCGCACGGCCGTACCGTCGGCGAACCGGACGGTCACGCCCTCGGCGTCCTGCTCCAGGCCCGTCACCTCGCGCCCGAAGTCCACCCGGCCGCCCAGCTCGAGCAGGCGCGCGTGCAGGATCTCCTGCGTCCGCCACTGTGCGACCATCCACGGCTCGGTGTACGGCGCGCCCTCGTCCGCCTCGATCCTCTCGAACATCGGCAGCTCGCCGACCCGCTCGCCGTCCTTCCAGGTCACCCGGTGCGGATAGGGGCCGCCCGCCGCCCGGATCGCGTCCACCACGCCCAGGTCGTCGAAGACCTCCAGGGTGCGCGGCTGGAGCCCCTTGCCGCGCGAGCCGGGGAACAGCCCCTCCGCCCGCTCCACGACCAGCGCTTCCACGCCCCGGCGGGCCAGGTCGATGCCGAGGGTCAGGCCGGTGGGACCCGCGCCCACGATCAGCACATCCATCACACTTCTCCTTAACGCCGTTAAGTGCCGTTGCCCAGAAGGGTGCCCTTAACGCTGTTAAGCTGTCAAGCGTGAGCCCTGAGAAACGCGCCCCCCTGGACCGCCGCCGCGTCGCCGCCACCGCCCTGCGGCTGCTCAACGAGGTCGGCCTGGACGGCCTGACCCTGCGCGCCATCGCCAGGGAACTGGACGTCAAGGCGCCCGCGCTGTACTGGCACTTCAAGGACAAGCAGGCGCTGCTGGACGAGATGGCGACGGAGATGTACCGGCGGATGGCCGCCGGTACCACGCTCGACCCCGCCGACAGCTGGCAGGAGCGGCTGCTCAAGGCCGGCCGCGGACTGCGGGCGGCGCTGCTCGGCTACCGCGACGGCGCCAAGGTCTACAGCGGCTCACGGTTCACGGGCACGGAGCACGCCCCCCAGCAGGAGGCCGGCCTGCGGCTGCTGACGGAGGCCGGATTCACCCTCGCCCAGGCGGTCCACGCGGCGCGCACGGTGAACGCGTACACCATCGGCTTCGTCACCGAGGAGCAGGGCGTACAGCCCCTCCCGGGCGAGCGCCGAGAGGGGTACGACATCGAGGAACGCGCCCGGCGGCTGGCCGGCCACCCGCTCGCCGCCGAGGCCGGGAAGCTGCTCTTCGACGGTTACGACGAGCAGTTCGAGGAGGGGCTGGCGATCGTGATCGCGGGGATCGGGGCGCGGTACGGGATCGGCTGAGCGGGCGGTCAGCGCCGGTTGGCGCGTGCCCGGGCGCGAGCCTTGCGGATCGCCCGGGTGGCGACCGGCGGGAGGAGGTCGACGGCGATCCGGCGGACCCTGCTCGCGTTGCGCCGCGGCGCGTGCCGGACCGGCGCCGGCGCGGGAGAGGGCGCCGCGGCCTCCTGAGGTACCGGTACCGGCTCCGGCTCCGCGTCCGCCGCCGCATGCCTGGACGGCGGGAACTCCGGCGCCCGCATCCCCTTCGACTTCAGCCGGACGATCCGGTGCCCGGCGGCCTCCTGGACGCTCAGATGGCAGTCGGACCGCTCCCGCACCATGGCCAGCAGCTCCTCCTGGACCGGCTCCGGGTCGCCCCAGGTGCCGTAGAGCTTCTGGGTGCTCAGACAGACCGGGCGCAGGCCGCGGTTGAGCACGGCCTCCCAGGTGGCTATGGAGACGCCGGGGGTGTGCTCGGAGCGGAAGTCGTCCAGGACGACGATCCCGTCCGGGAGCAGCAGATCGCGGGCGGCCCCGATGTCGCCGTGCACATGCTCGTACAGATGGGAGGCGTCGATGTGCACGAACCGGCAGGAGTCCGGCTCGACCTCGCCGGGCACCAGCGAGCTGGGGCCCTGCAGCACGCGGGGCAGTTCGTCGTGGAAGGAGAGGTAGTTGTCCTCGAAGACGCGGCGGGTCAGCGCGCCGTACGACTTCGCCGACTCCGCCCGGTTGGCGTCGTCCGGGGCGTCGCCCTCGAAGAGGTCGCACACCGTGTACCGCTCGCCCGGCTGCCGGTGCCGGCCGGTGAAGATCGCGCTCTTGCCCATGTAGACCCCGACTTCCAGCAGATCACCCCGCATCCCGGTGGTCTCCTGCCGGTTCAGGAACCAGTCGAAGAGCAGCTGGTCGAGCACCGGGAACCAGCCGGGGACGTCGTCGAGACGGCGGGGCGGTCGGATCGCATCCTGGATGGTGGCCATGCGGGGTGGGCACTCCCTCGGTACGGCGTCTGTGAGATCCCTGCGGAAAGCCTGTGCGGCATCTGCGGCAAGGGCTCTACGGTGCCTGCCCGACGGCCCGGTTCAAAACCCAAGACCAGGTGAACGGTCGCCCAACTTACGCTCCTTCAGGGCCCGCTTCAGCCGCGGCCCGAACGGCCTCTCCACGAACCGGTGGATCAGCCAGGCCAGCACCAGCATGCCGAGCACGGTCACCGCGAGCGTCGGCCACGCGGGCAGGCCGAGCCCCCGGTGCAGCACCCGTATGGCGAACCAGCCGAGGTGCTCGTGGACCAGGTAGAACGGGTACGTCAGCGCGCCGGCCGTGACCAGCCAGGACCAGGAGGCCCAGCGCGTCCAGCCCAGTGCCACGGCGGCGACGGCCGCGAAGGCGACGGTGACGATCAGGACGACGACGTAGGGGTCACGGTGCGGGTGCGGGCCCCACAGCCCGCGGGTGGCCTCGCTCTGGGCGAGCAGCCAGGACATCGCGACGATGCCCCACGCGAGCAGGTCGCTGCCGAAGCGGTGTATCAGGTACAGCGCCAGACCGCCTATGAAGAACGGGGCGTACTCGGGCATGACGACCTGGTTCAGCAGCTCGTTGCCGGACGAGTGGCACAGCACGCCCGCCACGGTCCACAGGCACGCGAACAGCACCACCCGGCGGTAGGTCACCCCGCGCAGGACGACGAGCAGCGCGAACAGCACATAGAAGCGCACCTCGACCCAGAGCGTCCAGCACACGCCCAGCACCCGGGTCGCGCCCATCGGCTGCTGGAGCATCGTCAGGTTCACCAGGAACTCGTCGAGCCGGACCGGGTGGACGACGACGGGCAGGGCCAGGGACGCCCCCGTGACCAGGGCCAGGGCCACCCAGTACGCGGGGTACAGACGGGCGACCCGGGAGCGGAAGAAGTCACCGAGGGTGCGGCCCCAGCTGCTCATGCAGATCACGAAACCGCTGATGACGAAGAAGAGCTCGACGCCGAAATTGCCGTAGACCGCGGCCCGGGACAGGCCCGGGAAGAGGTGGCCCGGGCTCCCGTGCCAGGACGCGGAGACCGTGCCGCCGCGGCCGGTGTAGTGGTAGAGGCAGACCATCAGCGCGGCGACGAGCCGCAGACCGTCCAGGGCGAGCAGACGGCTGCGGGGCCTGGAAGCGGGGGCCGTTCCGGGGGCGGGAGGAACGGGAACGGCGGTGCGGGCGGGGGATGGAGCAACCATGGTGTAGGCCGCCTTGCCAGGGTCTCGGCGCCTCACACCCACGACCGGGCCGCTCGGCACACTGTTCGTCAACTGGTCGGTGAACATTCACTCGGAGCTGTCAGCGGCGCACCGAATTGCGCAGACTGCGCGCCTTCTTCGCCATCCGGCGGACCGTCGGGTTGCGCGGGATGAACGCCAGCTGGGCGGGCACCCCGCCGGGCAGGGCCAGCGAGGACAGGCGCCGGCGCTTGAAGTAGCGCATGGTGCGCTGGTTCAGGTTCCGCGCCAGCCAGGCCTCGGTCTCCGGGCGCAGGCTCGGGTAGATCTTCGGCTGCATCGCGAAGCCCACCGCACGGATCAGCGCGCCGAGCGCGTCCACGGCCATGCCGGTGCGCTGCTCGGTCACCGCGCCGCGGTCGCCGAGGGCGGGCAGCAGCGCGTCGACGATGGTCACCGGGACCCGGTTGCTGTTCTCGTACGGCGTCAGCCGCTCCAGCAGCACCTCGGTGCCGATCCGGGCGACGGGCAGGCCGTACAGGGCCTTGGCCGTGAGCAGGGCGGTGGAGAAGCAGCCGACGACCAGCGCCGGACGCATGCGCTGGTACAGCACCTCGGCGAGGACCGGGGTGTCGAGCACGGTCAGCTCCACCTTCAGCCGCTCCGCCTCCTGCTCCAGCAGGCGGGCGAAGCGGGCCGGGGCGGACGGGTGCGGCTTGAACACCACCTTGGTGTGCCCGAGCGCGGCCGCGCCCTTCAGCATCCGCACATGCAGGTTCTCCTCCTGCTCGGCGGTGAGGATGTCCAGCGCGGACAGGTACTGGCCGAGCAGCAGCGCGGGCTCCTCGACGTCCGGCAACTCGGCGCCGGACGGGGCGAGTTCGGCGAGTACCTTGGTGAAGGCGGCCGTCGGCACGAGCTCGCCGGGCACGTCGAACTCGGTCAGCAGCAGCGGCTTCAGGCCCGGCACCAGGTCCAGGTGGAGCACCCGGTCCACGCGGGTGCCGGCCAGCGGGTCGATCTTGTTGCGGGTCGGGCCGTAGCTCATCAGGCCGTCGGCGTAGACCGTCACCGGGGCGCCGTTGAAGATCTGCGCGAGCGCCAGGGACGGGTTGACCTGGATCGACTCGACGGCCAGCTCCACGTCCTCGTCGCCGAGTTGCCACTCGTGGCGCAGGAAGCGTTCCCACAGCGGCATGTCGTCCACGCGGGGTGCCCAGCCGCCCGGGTGGAACGGGAAGATGGTCTCGTTGTACAGGATCACGTCGTCGAAACGGTCGCGCAGCTTCTCGAAGCCCGGCGCCTCGTCCAGCCCGGGCGTCGTCTCGGGCGTGGCCGCGTTGTTGCAGACCAGCAGGATCCGCCGGTCGGCCGGGCGGAAGCAGCCGGAGTCCAGGGCGGCGGCGAGCGTGGCCGTGCCGTAGAGCGTCGACGCCTGGAAGATCTGGGTGGTCACGCGGCGGCCCCCGCGGAGGCGGGACGGCGGCGCATTCGGCGCAGCTTGGTGGCGCGCTCCAGGTCCATGGAGTCGAGCGCGTCGTCCAGCACGTCCTGCGGCATGCGCCGCAGGGCCGCGGCACTCATGGATTTCAGTTTCTTCGCCACCGCGGGCTCGAACCTTTCGATGGATCCCAGATGATGGGAAATGATGGCGCAATAGGTGCGGACCGCCTTCGGCAACAGGTCATCGGCGTCCCGGTCCTGGGCGGTTTCCGTAATGACCTGATCGAACGCGCGAATGAAATCGAGCTGCCGGACATCGCCGATCTGGGTGAGCGACGAGGCGACTCCGCGCCGGTAGAACACGCCGAGCATGCTCACCGCGGCGAAGGATTCCGCCTCCCGGTGCAGTTTCCAGATCCACGGCCGGTCCTCGGCCGTGCGCAGACCGTCGGTGAAGTGCAGCAGCCCCTTGTCGACGAGTCGGCGGTGGTAGACGCCCGCCCACGCGTACGCGTAGTCGACGGAGGTGGACCGGTCGGCGGGCAGGATCGCCTCCCGCGGGCTGAGCACCACGTTCCGCCGGCCGACGGGCACCCGGTTCACCGTGCGCGACCGTGCGGTGCACTGCACATGGTCGGTGCGGATGAAGTCGCAGCCGAGTTCCTCCATGGCCGCGACCAGCTGCGGGTAGTAGCCGGGGGCGAGCCAGTCGTCGCCGTCCAGGAAGGTCAGGTACTCACCGCGCGCCCGGTCGATACCGGTGTTGCGGGCGGTCGCCAGCCCTCCGTTCTGCTCGTGCCGGACGTAGACCGCTCCGGGCAGCTCGCGCTCCGCGCGCGCGAGAATCTCTGGTGTCCCGTCGCGCGAACAGTCGTCGACGAGAATGAATTCGAAGTCCTCACGCGCGTTCGCCTTCAGGCTCCTGAGCGTGTCGGGCGCGTATTGCTGCACGTTGTAGAACGGCACGATGACGGAGAGCTTGACCACGGCTTGAACGTTAGGACGAAGCCCGTCATTCGTCTTGACCGCCCGCTTGATGCTGAGTGAACGGCATGTGGCGAAGCCGTGAACCAGGTCTTTTTCGCTTGCCCCGGCGGCCCGATTCGCCATTCGGCGGTGTGCTGTTAACCGTTTGTTGCATTCGGGTTGGGCGGAACCTCGGAATGGCTTCCTAGCGTCTTCGGCGTGCCAGCAAGTGCTACGAAGTCCCTGCGGGTCGCCGTCCTCGCCGATTCCGACACCCGGTGGAAGTGGGGTGCGCTCACCGCGCAGCGCCTCGCCCCCGCGGACGCCGAGATCCGGCTCGACGGCTACCTCCTGCGGGGGCGAGCCACCCCGACGGCCCGTCAGCTGAAGGAGGTCGGCGTCCGGGCGGACTCCCTCCGCGAGGTCACCGGCGTCGAGTTCCTGCGCGGGATGGGCGGCGCCGCCGAAGACCGGTACGACGTCCTCATCCTCGCGCTTGTCGGCGGCGGCGTCCAGGCCATGCTGCACGGGCTGCGCGCCACCTGGGCGGGCGCCGCCCGGCGTCCCGTCGTCGTCACCGGGTACGTCGGTGTCGTCTACGAGAAGCTCGCCGACGGCCTGCTGCTGCGGCACGGCGCCGACCTCGTCCTCGCCAACTCCCGCCACGACGCGGACCGGTTCCGGGCCGTGTACGAGGGTGTGGGCGCCGACGCCTCCTCGGTCACCGAGGTCGCGCTGCCCTTCCTCGGCGGGGCGCCCTACACCGGTGAACACGAGCCCTACACCGTGGTGTTCGCCGCCCAGCCGTCCGTCCCCGACAGCCGCAGGGACCGTACGTACCTGCTCAACCGGCTGATCGAGCACGCCCGGAAACACCCCGAGCGCGAGGTGCTGCTGAAGCTGCGCTCCAAGCCGGGCGAACACACCACCCACATCGAGGAGCTGCCGTACCAGAAGCTGGTCCAGGGCAAGGACGTGCCCGCCAACTTCCGCCTGGTGTACGGCCACATGGGCGGGGTGCTGGACCGCACCGACCTGCTGGTCACGGTCAGCTCCACGGCCGCCCTGGAGGCCCTGCACCGCCGCATCCCCACGGTGCTCCTGACCGACCTGGGCGTGCGCGAGGTGCTCGGCAACCACCACTTCACCGGCTCCGGGTGCCTGGCCTCCTGGGACCAGCTCGACGCCGGGTACCGGCCGGTGCCGGACGCGGAGTGGGTGGCCCGGCAGGGCGTGGCCGCCGACGGGTCGTACGGGACGGCCTTCGACGTCGCGCGTGAACGCATCGCCAAGCTGCTCGACCGCCCCGGCGGCCTGCCGCCCGTGAACCCCTACTACACCCCCGAGACCGCGCCCGGCTATCTGCCCGGCATCCTCGCCCGCCACCACCTCGGCCCCGACGGCGTACCGCTGCCCGGCGCGCCCGCCGCCGACAAGGAGCCCGGGCCGGTCCGCCAGATCGTGCGCCGCGCCGCGCGTGGCGCCTACCGCCACGGCGTGCAGCGGGTCGCCCCGGTGATCCGCCGGATGGGGGAGCTGTGACCTCTCAAGGAGATCGGATGTCCAACTCGGAAGCGGGACAGGGCGCGACGGTGCGCCGGGTGCTCGCGGTGATCCCCGCGCGCGGCGGCTCCAAGGGCGTGCCCGCGAAGAACCTCGCCCCCGTCGGCGGAGTCCCGCTGGTGGCGCGCGCGGTGCGCGAGTGCCGGGCGACCCGGCTGGTGACCGACGTCGTCGTCTCCACCGACGACCAGGCCATCGCCGCCGCCGCCCGCGAAGCCGGCGCCGAGGTCGTGCTCCGGCCCGCCGCCATCGCCGGGGACACCGCGACCTCCGAGGCCGCGGTCCTGCACGCCATGGACGCCCACGAGGCGCTGCACGGCGCGGCGGTCGACGCGGTCCTGCTCGTGCAGTGCACCAGCCCGTTCATCGTCCGCGAGGACATAGACGGGGTGGCCGGCGCGGTCGTCGAGAACGGCGCGGACACGGCCGTCACCGTGGCCCCCTTCCACGGCTTCGTCTGGCGGGAGGCCGACGCCGAGTCCGAGGGCGGCGCCGGGGTCAACCACGACAAGTCCTACCGCCCGCGCCGCCAGGACCGCCCCCAGGACTTCCTGGAGACCGGCGCCGCCTACGCGATGGACGCGGCCGGCTTCCGCAAGCACCAGCACCGCTTCTTCGGCCGTACGGAACTCGTCCGCACCGACCCCGCCCGGGTCCTGGAGATCGACGACCCGCACGACCTGGCCCGCGCCCGCGCCCTGGCCCCCCTGTTCGACGCGGACCGCCCCGGTTCGCTGCCCGCCTACGACGACATCGACGCCGTAGTCCTCGACTTCGACGGCACCCAGACCGACGACCGGGTGCTGATCGACTCCGAGGGACGGGAGTTCGTCTCCGTGCACCGCGGTGACGGACTCGGCATCGCCGCCCTGCGCAGAAGCGGCCTGAAGATGCTGATCCTGTCCACGGAACAGAACCCTGTGGTCGCCGCCCGCGCCCGGAAGCTCAAGCTCCCGGTGCTGCACGGCATCGACCGCAAGGACCTCGCGCTGAAGCAGTGGTGCGAGGAGCAGGGCATCGCGCCGGAGCGCGTGCTCTACGTCGGCAACGACGTCAACGACCTGCCGTGCTTCGCCCTCGTCGGCTGGCCCGTGGCGGTCGCGAGCGCCCACGACGTCGTACGCGGCGCCGCACGCGCGGTCACCACCCTCCCCGGCGGTGACGGCGCGATCCGAGAGATCGCCAGCTGGATCCTCGGCCCCTCTCTCGACTCCCTCCCCAAGTAAGGACATCCCCCTGATGAGCACCAACTCCCGTCTGCGTACGTTCGGTTCGCGCGAGGTCGGCCCGGGCCGTCCCGTCTACATCTGCGGCGAGATCGGCATCAACCACAACGGTGAGCTGGAGAACGCCTTCAAGCTGATCGACGTGGCCGCCGCGGCCGGCTGCGACGCGGTCAAGTTCCAGAAGCGCACCCCGGAGATCTGCACCCCGCGCGACCAGTGGGACATCGAGCGCGACACCCCCTGGGGCCGGATGACCTACATCGACTACCGCCACCGCGTGGAGTTCGGTGAGGACGAGTACCGCCAGATCGACGAGTACTGCAAGGAGAAGGGGATCGACTGGTTCGCCTCCCCGTGGGACACCGAGGCCGTCGCCTTCCTGGAGAAGTTCGACCTGCCCGCCCACAAGGTGGCCTCCGCCTCCCTGACGGACGACGAGCTGCTGCGCGCGCTCCGCGCCACCGGCCGCTCGGTCATCCTCTCCACGGGCATGTCGACCCCGAAGCAGATCCGCCACGCGGTCGAGGTCCTGGGCTCGGACAACATCCTGATGTGCCACGCCACCTCCACCTACCCGGCGAAGGCCGAGGAGCTGAACCTCCGCGTGATCAACACGCTGGAGAAGGAGTACCCGAACGTCCCGATCGGCTACTCCGGCCACGAGACGGGTCTGCAGACCACCCTCGCCGCGGTCGCGCTCGGGGCGGCCTTCGTCGAGCGTCACATCACCCTCGACCGCGCCATGTGGGGCTCCGACCAGGCCGCGTCGGTGGAGCCGCAGGGCCTGGAGCGCCTGGTCCGCGACATCCGCGTGATCGAGGCGTCCCTCGGTGACGGCGTCAAGAAGGTCTACGACTCCGAGCTCGGCCCGATGAAGAAGCTGCGCCGCGTCGCCGGTGCCGTCGCCGAGGCGGAGATCGCGGCCGCGGCCGGCGAGCCGGTCACGGTCTGAAGCCCGACCTCTTGAGCCCCTTACGACGGGACGGTCGTACGCCGATGAGCCCCCGCGCCGGTCATGCCGGCCACCCTCCCCGCACGCTCGCCTTCGTGGAGAGCCCCGTCCAGCTGCTGAACGTACTGGAGTGGGCGCATCTGCACGGGCTGCGCGGCGCGGACCCGGTCCGGCTGCCGGGCTCGGAGCCGCTGCCGGGCACGGACCCGCTTCCGTCCGTGCCCTCGCAGGTGCGGCGGACGGTGGCCGGCGACCCGCCGGGGACCGGCGCGGACCTCACGGTCGTCGTCCTGTCCCCGACCGACCCCATGACCCGGGGCCAGCTGCGCCGCATGGCGGACCTGGCGCGGGACGAGGGGTACCGGGTGCGCTGGGAGGAGGCGCGGGGCGGCACGACCGCGCCCTTCTCGACGATCGGCGGCCTGGCGGGCGCGCTGCGCCGGGCCGACCGGATCGTCATGGGCGACCCGTTCTCGCGGTATGTGCAGTTGCTGCTGACGATCACGCGGGCCAAGGACCTGGTCGTGGTCGACGACGGCACCGCGACGATGGAGTTCGTCGCCCAGCTGGCCCGGGGCGAGCGGCTGGTCCGCTGGCACCGCAAGGGCGGCCGTCCGGGGGCCAGGGACCTGCTCTTCGCGCCGGTGTCGTCCTCGGCCCGCCGCCGGCTGACACCCAGCGCGCGCCGGAGGGTGGAGGTCTTCTCCTCGATGCCGGTGACGGAGACCCCGCAGGGCGTCACGGTCACCGCGAACGACTTCTCCTGGACCCGGGCCCGCTTCGGTCCGCCGCGCATCACCAAGAGCGCGGACATGGTGGGAACGTCCTTGGTGGAAACGGGAGTTGTGGACGGGGCGGCCTATCTGGAGGCGGTCCGTCGCCTGGCCAGGACGCACGGCGCGACCCGCTACTTCGCGCACCGCCGCGAAAGCGCCGAGAAACTCCACCGCCTGGCCGCCGAGACCGGCCTGGAGATAGTCCGCCCGGACCTCCCCCTGGAAGTGATCGCCCGCCGGGGCCCGATCGGCCGTACGGTCCTCAGCTTCCCGTCGACGGTCGTCCACACCCTGCCGCTGGCCCTCGCGGGCACCGGGGTGCGGGTGGCGGTCTTCGACATCGACCCGACCTGGCTGACCGAGTCCGCTTCCCCACGGGCGCAGGGCTTCCTGTCGGGGGTGACTGGTACGGCGAGGGACGTGCACCGGCTGGCCGCGGTGAGCCCGGCGTAGCCGGCCTGGCCGGCGTGTCAGGTCGGTTCCTCGTCGGCTTCCGCCGCGATCGTGATCGCCGTCTCTGCCCCCGGAGGTCTCGGTGAGCCGGTTCTCCAGGGGCAGGCAGCTGTGTGAGATCACCCGGGACGGCATCGTGGCCCTGGTGACCTTCGAGGGGCAGTCGCCCAGCACCAGTGCCAGCACCTACGTCACCCTGGACATCACCCTCTGGCGGGACGCCGTACCGGCGCGGAGCGACTGACTCGGCCGGCCTTCCTGGCCAGTGCGAACCGTCGAGTACAGAGCGAGGATGCCGCCCAGGGTGGCGTCCGGCAGGTCCAGGGAGGTCATCGAACCGATGGGGAAGCGCAGTTCGGGGTAGGTGTCGCGGGCCGGCGTCACCATGGCGGGGGAGAGGTCCACGCCGAAGGCCGGGACGCCCAGCTCGTGCAGCAGTGCGGTGACGTGTGCGGGGCCGCTGCCCAGGTCGGCCAGGGGGCCGCGCCGTGCTCGGCGACCAGCTGGTCGAAGGCGGTGATCACGGTGCGGCCCAGGGGATGCCGGCCGTCGGCCGGACACCGGGCGGCGTAGTCCTTGGCGATCGCGTCGTAGGAGATGCGGTTCGTCTGCAGGAAGGTCGTGTGCAGGAAGGTCCAGGTCGCGTCGGTCACGAGTGCGGGCCCCAGCGGGACGCGGGTCGCGCCGTAGTCCGGTTCGTGGACATCGCGAGCGTGACCGTGGCGAGGCATGGTATCCGTGGAAGGAGAAAGAAAGGTTTTACCCATCACAGTCCGCCGCCATGCGTCCGCCGGTCAGATTTTCTTCCCCTAACGGGCTGAAGTTTTGTTGATCGAGGGGTAGTTGACCAGCCGGGCGTCCTACCCTTCAGAGGGTGAAGCAATTGATGTCCCTAGAGTCCGAGGCCGGCCTCGCGGGGGATGTGCTCCCCGGCGTGCTGAGCGAAGCCCTGCACGCCGAACTCGTCGCCTTCCGTCGCGACTTGCACATGCACCCTGAGCTGGGCAATCAGGAGTTCCGTACGACCGCCGCGATCAAGGAGCGGCTGGAGCTGGCCGGGCTTCGGCCCCGGGTGCTCGCCAAGGGAACCGGACTCGTGTGTGACATCGGTGTGGCGGAGGGTGATCGGCCGGCCGTACCGCTGCTCGCACTGCGCGCGGACATCGACGCCCTGCCCATCCCGGACACCAAGACCGACTGCCCCTACCGGTCGACCGTGCCCGATCGGGCCCATGCCTGCGGTCATGACGTGCACACGACCGTCGTGCTGGGGACCGGGCTCGTGCTCGCCGACCTGCACAGCAAGGGTCTGCTGCCCCGTCCCGTGCGGCTGATCTTCCAGCCCGCCGAGGAGGTGCTGCCCGGCGGCGCGCTGGACGCCATCGAGGAGGGGGTGCTGAAGGGGGTCGAGCGGATCCTCGCCGTGCACTGCGACCCCCGCGTCGACGCCGGCAAGATCGGACTGCGGCACGGCGCGATCACCAGCGCCTGCGACCGGCTGGAGATCGCGCTCGACGGCCCCGGCGGCCACACCGCCCGCCCGCACCTGACCACCGACCTGGTCACCGCCGCCGCCCGCGTCGCCGTCGACGTGCCCGCGCTGATCGGCCGCCGTGTGGACACCCGCGCCGGGCTGGCGCTGACCTGGGGGCGGATCGAGTCCGGGCACGCGCCGAACGTCATCCCGCAGCACGCCGAGCTCTCCGGGACCGTGCGCTGCCTGGACCTGGACGCCTGGCGGCAGGCCCCCGACATCGTGCACGCGGCCATCGACGAGGTTGCCACCCTGCACCGCGCCAAGTCCGAGATCACCTATGTGCGCGGGGTGCCGCCGGTCGTCAACGACCGGGAGTCCACCGACCTGCTGCGCCGGGCGATGGCGGCGCGCCGCGGCCGGGACTCCGTCGAGAGCACCGAGCAGAGCCTCGGCGGCGAGGACTTCTCCTGGTACCTGGAGAACGTCCCGGGCGCCATGGCCCGGCTCGGCGTCCGGCGGCCCGGCGAGCGCACCGTGCGCGATCTCCACCAGGGCGACTTCGACGCCGACGAGCACGCGATCACGGTCGGCGTGGAGATGTTCACGGCAGCGGCCTTCCTGGAACCGAACGAGGTACAGGGCTGACCCCGCGGTCCGCGGTGCGGCCGTTCGGCGGAGTCCCGTGTCCCGAGACGGGAGTCCGGCGCGGACCGGAGGCGGGAGTCCGGCGGCCCGAGGCGGGGGACCGGGCTGTCCCCGAGGCGTGAGTCCGGGGTCTGGGCTGGGGGATCGGGGTGTCGCCGGGGCGGGGAGTCCGGGGGCTGGGGTGTCCCGAGGTGGGAGATCGGCCCGAGGCAGAGGCCAGGCGCGCTTCAGCGGCGAGAGTCAGGCGGGCCCCGCCGGGGAGTCCGGAGTCTTGGGTGAGAGTCCGGCGCGGCCCTGAGGCGGGGAGTCCGGCGCGCCTCTGAGTTCCGGTCCGGGGGCTTCGAGGCGGGAGGCTGGGGCGCTCCCGCGGTGGGAGTCCGGCGCGGGCCGGAGGCGGGAGTCCGGCGGCCCGAGGCGGGGGACCGGGCTGTCCCTGGGGCGGGGAGTCCGGGGGCTGGGGTGGGAGTCCGGCGCGCCCTTGGAGCGGGGAGTCCGGGGTCCGGGGTGTCCCGAGGTGGGAGATCGGCCCGAGGCAGAGGCCAGGCGCGCTTCAGCGGCGAGAGTCAGGCGGGCCCCGCCGGGGAGTCCGGAGTCTTGGGTGAGAGTCCGGCGCGGCCCTGAGGCGGGAAGATCGGCGCGCCCCGGAGGCCTGGTCCGGGGGCTTCGAGGCGTGAGTCCGGCACGGGCCGGAGGCGGGAGGCCCGGGCGCCCCTAGGTGGGAGTCCGGGCCCCGAAGCGAGAATCCGGTGCGGGCCCGGGGCTGCAGTCCGGGGAGGCTCGAGGCCGGAGTCCGGGGCCTGAGGTGGGGGTCAGGCGTGGCCCCGGGGCAGGAGGCTGGGGCCCCGAGGCGCGGGCGGCGGGCGCGCCCGCCGCGGCGGGACCTCAGAGGGGATCGAGGCGGAGACCGGGCTCGGGCCCTGAGGCGGGATTCCTGGGCGAGCCCCGAAGCGGGAGACCGGCGCGGGACCGAGGCGTGAGACCGGCGCCCTCCGGAGGTGGGGGACCGGCGCCCCCCGGAGGGGGGAGACCGGTGCGCCCGGAGGTGGGAGACCGGCGCGCCCCCGAGGTGGGAGACGCGCACCTCCGACGCTGCAGTCCGGGAGCCTCGACGCGGGAGGCCGGGCGTCTCGACACCGGAAGGCCGGCCGGGGCCTTCGGGGGCCGGGGGCGGGGCCCCGAGTGTCCTTCCCCTGGGCGGCGCAACACACTCGTAAGCCATTCGTACACGCTGTGCAACAGCGCCATGAGAGGGCCGAGAGGCCGAGTTCAGACGCTGTTTGCCTCGAATCGATAACGGAGTCGCGAGAGGGTTTTTTGCGACATCTACGCGCGTTACGATGCCGCGAAGCCGACGCCGCCGGGGCGTTTCGGCTCGAGCACTGGCATGGTGCTCACATCAAGCGCCGACACGGCGCTCAGGTCAGGTGAAGGAGCCTCCCGTGCGCCGGGTAGCCAAGCTTTCCGCTGCGGCAATCGCCACCGCAGCTCTCGCCGTGACTGCCACCGCGTGTGGCAGCACGTCCTCCGACAACAACGCCAGCCCCTCGTCCTCGGGCAGCGCCAAGGGCGGCATCAAGATCGGCCTCGCCTACGACGTCGGCGGCCGTGGTGACCGTTCCTTCAACGACTCCGCCGCGCGCGGTGCCGACAAGGCCGCGAAGGAGTTCGGCGGTTCCATCAAGGAGCTGACCGCCAAGACCTCCGACACCGAGGCCGACCGTGAGCAGCGGCTGTCGGACCTGGCGCAGGCGGGGTACAACCCGATCGTCGCCGTCGGTTTCTCCTATGCGCCGGCCGTGACCAAGATCGCCAAGCAGTTCCCGAAGACCAACTTCGGCATCGTCGACTCGGTCGTGAACGCGAGCAACGTCGACAGCATCACGTTCACCGAGGAGCAGGGCTCCTACCTGGCCGGTGTCGCCGCGGCACTGAAGACCAAGACGGACCACGTCGGCTTCATCGGCGGTGTCGACGTCCCGCTGATCAAGAAGTTCGAGGCGGGCTACGTCCAGGGCGTCAAGGACACCAACCCGAAGATCAAGGTCGACACCCAGTACCTGAGCCACGGCTCGGACTTCTCCGGCTTCGCCAGCCCCGACAAGGGCAAGGCGGCCGCGCAGGGCATGCTGGACAACGGCGCCGACGTGATCTACTCGGCGGCCGGCTCCTCCGGCAACGGCGCGATCGAGGCCGTCAACGGCAAGAAGGGCGCCTGGGCCATCGGCGTGGACTCGGACCAGTACAACATCCCGGGTCTGGCCAAGTACAAGAACTCGATCCTGACCTCCATGGTCAAGAACGTGGACGTCGGTGTGTACGACTTCATCAAGTCCGTGCACGACGGCAAGCCGCTGGCCGGCCTCAACGCCTACTCCCTCGCCAAGAACGGTGTCTCGCTGGCCACCAGCGGTGGCTTCATCAACGACATCCAGCCCAAGCTGGACGCCGCGAAGCAGAAGATCGTCTCCGGCCAGATCAAGGTCAAGACCACCCCGTGACCCGTCCGGTACGGCCGGACCGCCGATGTGACGGTCCGGCCGTACCGTGGGACTTGAGGCTCGGCGCGGGGGCGCCCTCCGGAGCCCCCCGCCGAGCCATAACAATGTGTCAACTCTACGCGTGTAGCATGGAGTTGCCGCGCTAGCGTCGCCGACGCCCCAGCCCTCCCCTACGCAGCCCCTTTCCCACAGGAGAGTGCGCCATCAACGCGTCCAGCCCTCCCGCTGCCGTCGAACTGCGCGGCATCACCAAGCGTTTCCCCGGCGTCGTCGCCAACCGCGACATCGACATCACGGTCCGCACGGGCACCGTCCACGCCCTGTGCGGTGAGAACGGCGCCGGCAAGTCCACCCTGATGAAGATCCTCTACGGCATGCAGCAGCCGGACGAGGGCACCATCACGGTGGGCGGCGAACAGGTCACCTTCCACAACCCCGGCGACGCCATCGCCCGCGGCATCGGCATGGTGCACCAGCACTTCATGCTCGCCGACAACCTCACCGTGCTGGAGAACGTCGTCCTCGGCGCCGAGAAGCTGTACGGCATCGGCGGCAAGGCCCGGGCCAGGATCAAGGAGATCTCGGACGCCTACAGCCTGAACGTCCGCCCGGACGTGCTGGTCGAGGAGCTGGGCGTCGCCGACCGCCAGCGCGTGGAGATCCTCAAGGTCCTCTACCGCGGCGCCAAGACCCTCATCCTGGACGAGCCGACGGCCGTACTCGTGCCGCAGGAGGTCGAAGCGCTCTTCGACAACCTGCGCGAGCTGAAGTCCGAGGGCCTCACCGTCATCTTCATCTCCCACAAGCTGGGCGAGGTGCTCTCCGTCGCCGACGAGATCACCGTCATCCGGCGCGGCACCACCGTCGGCACGGTCTCGCCGCAGGGGACCACTCCCAAGCAGCTCGCCGAGCTGATGGTCGGCGCCGAGCTGCCCACCCCCGAGACCGCGGAGTCCACCGTCACGGACGTCCCGATGCTGAGGGTGGAGGGGCTGCACCTGGCGCAGACCGACCTCGAGGGCATCGAGCGGATCATCCTGGACCAGATCTCTTTCACCATCCACAAGGGCGAGGTCCTCGGCATCGCCGGTGTGGAGGGCAACGGCCAGTCCGAACTGGTCGAGGCGATCATGGGCATGCGCCACCCGGACGCCGGTGTCGTCACCCTCGACGGCACCGACATCTCCCGCACCCCCACCCGCGACCGCCGCGAGGCCGGCATCGGCTACATCCCCGAGGACCGCCACCGCCACGGCCTGCTGCTGGAAGCCCCGCTGTGGGAGAACCGCATCCTCGGCCACGTCACCGAGAAGCCCAACTCCCGCGGCCAGCTGCTCGACATCAAGGCCGCCCGCACCGACACCGAGCGGATCGTGCAGGCGTACGACGTCCGCACCCCCGGTATCGACGTCACCGCGGCCTCGCTGTCCGGCGGCAACCAGCAGAAGCTGATCGTCGGCCGGGAGATGAGCCACAACCCCAAGCTGCTCATCGCCGCCCACCCCACCCGCGGTGTGGACGTCGGCGCGCAGGCCGCGATCTGGGACTACATCCGCGAGGCCCGCCGCGAGGGCCTGGCCGTGCTGCTGATCTCCGCGGACCTGGACGAGCTGATCGGGCTCTCCGACACCCTGCGGGTGATGTACCGCGGCCGCCTGGTCGCCGACGCCGACCCTGCCACCATCACCCCCGAAGAGCTGGGCTCCGCCATGACGGGTGCGGCCACCGGCCACCTGGAGCACACAGAGGACGACGAGCGATGAACAAGCTGACCTCACGGATCGACAAGGAGCGGCTGCTCCTCGGCATCGCCGCGCCGGTGCTGGCGGTCGTCGCCGCGCTCGTCGTCACCACCCTGGTGATCCTCGCGACCGGCAAGAACCCCGGCAACGCGTTCAGCGACATGGTGACCTACGGCCTCGCCAGCGACAGCCAGGTCTACATCCTGAACAAGGCGACGACGTACTACCTCGCGGGTGTCTCCGTCGCCATCGGCTTCCGGATGAACCTGTTCAACATCGGTGTCGACGGCCAGTACCGGCTCGCCGCGTTCTTCGCCGCCGTCCTCGGCGGCGCGCTGACCGTGCCCGGCTGGATCGCCATCCCGCTGATCCTGATCTGCGCCATGGCGACCGGCGCCCTGTGGGCCGCCATCGCGGGCATCCTCAAGGTGACCCGGGGCGTCAGCGAGGTCATCTCGACCATCATGCTGAACTCGATCGCCACCGCGATCATCGCCTACCTGCTGCAGCCGGGGAAGCTGGCCCAGCTGGAACAGGGCGGCACCGTCGTCTCCACCAAGCCGCTGCCGTCGTCCTCGTACTTCTTCAGCATCAACACCGGCCCGGCCGGGCAGCTGTGGGGCTTCATCTTCATCGCCGCGGCCGTCGGCGTCGCGTACTGGTTCGTGCTCGGCCGCACCCGCTTCGGCTTCGACCTGCGCACCGTCGGCCAGTCCGAGAGCGCGGCCTCCGCGAGCGGCGTGTCGGTGAAGAAGATGATCGCCACCAGCATGATCATCTCGGGTGCGGTGGCCGGTCTGATCGGCATGCCGACCCTGCTCAACGACTCCTACGCGTTCAGCAACGACTTCCCGGTCGGCGTCGGCTTCACCGGCATCGCCATCGCGCTGCTCGGCCGCAACCACCCGGTCGGCATCGCGCTCGGCGCCCTGCTCTGGGGCTTCCTGGAGCGCACCACCAACCACCTGGAGTTCCAGGGCTACGACAAGGAGATCCTCGGCGTCATCCAGGGCGTCATCGTCCTGTGCGTCGTGATCGCCTACGAGGTCGTCCGCCGCTACGGCCTCAAGCGCCAGCAGCAGAAGGTCGGCGCCGAACTCGCCGCGCAGGCCGCCGCCCCGACGAAGAAGCAGGAGGTGGCGTGATGACTGCCACGATGACCGACACGCCGCCGCCCGCGGCGCCCAAGGCGGCGGGCGCGCCGCAGCGCTCCGGCCGCTCCTTCGGCCAGATCCTCCTGCTCGTCGCGGGCGCGCTGCTGCTCCTGGCCGCGGTCCGCGTGATCACCGGCTCCAACCAGCTCGACTCCGCCGGGCAGGTCAGCGCCGCGCTCGGCCTCGCCGTGCCGATCGGCCTCGCCGGCCTCGCGGGTCTGTGGTCCGAGCGGTCCGGTGTGGTCAACATCGGCCTCGAGGGCATGATGATCCTCGGCACCTTCGGCGCCGGCTGGGTCGGCTGGCAGTCCAACCCCTGGCTCGGCCTGCTGTGCGGCATCGGCTTCGGCGTCCTCGGCGGCCTGCTGCACGCCGTCGCCACCGTCACCTTCGGCGTCGACCACATCGTCTCCGGTGTCGCGATCAACCTGCTCGCGCTCGGTGCCACCCAGTACCTCGCCAAGCTGTTCTTCGCGGGCGGCAGCGCGGCCAACGCGGGCGGCAACCCCAAGCAGTCCCCGCCGGTGGACTCGCTGCCGCAGGTCACCGTGCCCGGCCTCTCCGACGGTCTGCAGTCGCTGGAGAACCACCACTGGTTCCTGATCTCCGACCTCGCCGGCATCCTCGGCGGTCTGATCACCAACCTGTCCGTGATCACGATCCTGGCCGCGGTGCTGTTCGTCGGCAGCTGGTGGCTGCTGTGGCGCACGCCGTTCGGTCTGCGGCTGCGCTCCTGCGGCGAGAACCCGACGGCCGCCGAGTCCCTCGGCGTCAACGTCTACAAGTACAAGTACGCGGCCGTCGCCGTCTCCGGCGGCCTCGCCGGCCTCGGCGGCGCCTTCCTCGCGCTGGTCACCTCGCACACCTACCTCGAGGGCCAGACCGGCGGCCGCGGCTACATCGGCCTCGCGGCGATGATCTTCGGCAACTGGCGTCCGGGCGGCCTCGCGATGGGCGCGGGCCTGTTCGGCTACTCCGACGCGCTCCAGCTGCGCAACGGCGGTCCGACCGTCCACGCGCTGCTGCTCCTGCTGGTCATCCTGCTCGTCGTCCTGGCAGGCTGGAAGCTGTACCGCACGTCGCTGTGGCAGGGCGCGGTCAGCCTCATCGTGGCCGCGCTGGTCCTGCTCTGGTATTTGGTCACCGACGAGGTCCCGAGCGACTTCGTGGGCGCCACGCCGTACGTCGTCACCCTGCTGGTGCTGTCGCTGTCGGCGCAGCGTCTGCGGATGCCCAAGGCGGACGGCATGCGCTACCGGAAGGGCCAGGGCAAGTGACGGCCGCCGACTTCGACTGGGAGGCGCTGCGGGAGGTGGCGCGCGAGGCGATGTCCCACGCGTACGCCCCCTACTCCGGCTTCCCGGTCGGTGTGGCGGCCCGGGTCGACGACGGCCGCACGGTCACCGGCTGCAACGTGGAGAACGCCTCCTACGGCATCGGCCTGTGCGCCGAGTGCGGCCTGGTCTCGGACCTGCAGCGCACGGGCGGCGGCCGGCTGACGCACTTCACCTGCGTCGACGGCACCGGCGGCCTGCTGGTCCCCTGCGGCCGCTGCCGTCAGCTGCTGTACGAGTTCGGCGGCCCGGACCTCCTCCTGGACACCCCCGAGGGCGTCCTCCCCCTCTCCGAGATGCTGCCCCAGGCCTTCGGGCCCGGGCACCTCTCCTCGTAAGTCCCGTACGGCCCCCCTGCCCCGCTCGCAGGGGGGCCGCACACTTCGCACCTCCCGGAAGGAACCACACCCGCCATGGCCATGGACGCCATCTCCGTGATCCGCACCAAGCGGGACCGCGGCGAGCTGACCGACGAGCAGATCGACTGGGTCATCGACGCGTACACCCGCGGCGAGGTCGCCGACGAGCAGATGTCCTCGCTCGCCATGGCGATCCTGCTCAACGGCATGAACCGCCGCGAGATCGCCCGCTGGACGGCCGCGATGATCGCCTCCGGCGAGCGCATGGACTTCTCCGCCCTGTCCCGCCCGACGGCCGACAAGCACTCGACGGGCGGCGTCGGCGACAAGATCACGCTCCCGCTGGCCCCCCTCGTCGCCGCCTGCGGTGCCGCGGTCCCGCAGCTCTCGGGCCGGGGCCTGGGCCACACCGGCGGCACCCTGGACAAGCTGGAGTCGATCCCGGGCTGGCGCGCGCTGCTCTCGAACGAGGAGATGCTGTCCGTGCTGGAGGGGACCGGCGCGGTGATCTGCGCGGCGGGCGACGGCCTGGCCCCGGCGGACAAGAAGCTGTACGCGCTGCGGGACGTGACGGGCACGGTGGAGGCGATCCCGCTCATCGCCTCCTCGATCATGTCGAAGAAGATCGCCGAGGGCACGGGCTCCCTGGTCCTGGACGTGAAGGTCGGCAGCGGCGCCTTCATGAAGACGCTGGACGACGCCCGCGAACTGGCGACCACGATGGTGGGCCTGGGCACCGACCACGGCGTGAAGACGGTGGCCCTGCTGACCGACATGTCGACCCCGCTGGGCCTGACGGCCGGCAACGCGCTCGAGGTCCGCGAGTCGGTGGAGGTCCTGGCGGGCGGCGGCCCGGCGGACGTGGTGGAACTGACGCTGGCCCTGGCGCGCGAGATGCTGGAGGCGGCCGGGGTCAAGGACGCCGACCCGGCGAAGGCCCTGGCCGACGGCTCGGCGATGGACGTCTGGCGCCGCATGATCGCGGCCCAGGGCGGCGACCCGGACGCCGTGCTGCCCACGTCGAAGGAACAGCACGTGATCAAGGCGCCGTCCTCCGGCGTCCTGACCCGCCTGGACGCCTACGGCATCGGCATCGCGGCCTGGCGTCTGGGCGCCGGCCGCGCCCGCAAGGAGGACCCGGTGCAGGCGGCGGCGGGCGTCGAGATGCACGCCAAGCCGGGCGACACGGTGACGGAGGGCCAGCCCGTGCTGACCCTGCACACGGACACCCCCGAGCGCTTCGCGTACGCGCTGCAGGCGGTGGAGGGCTCCTACGACATCGCGGCACCGGGCACCGACTTCACGGCATCGCCGGTGGTGCTGGAACGTATCGCCTGACCAGGGGATTTCTCCTTCGAGTGAACGGGATCGGTGGACCGCCGCCGGTCCCGTTCGGCATGCTGGGATCGGTGACGCACCGATAGGAGACCGCCGTGAGCGCACTCACCGTGAGCCAGGACCCCGACCAGAACTGGGACGACCTCGTCCGGTACTGGGAGGAGATGGAATGGCCCGAGGGCAGCAAGGTGGAGATCATCGAGGGGATCATCACCGTGTCACCCACTCCCGCGTTCCGCCACAACGTGATCGCGGAACGCATCCAGCGTCGCCTCTACTCCGTAATCCCTGACGACTGGGGCATCTTCCAGACACTGTCGATCGCCGTACCTTCACGGCTGGGCATGTTCATCCCGGACCTGCTGGTGACGCTGGTGCAGGAGCCCCCGGAGACGGACTCCTACATTCCCGCTGCCCTCGCCGAACTCGTCGTCGAAGTGACCTCCAAGTCCAACGCGCGCCACGACCGCGTCAGCAAGGCTGCCGCGTACGCCACCGCCGGGATCCCGCTCTACCTCCTCATCGACCGCTGGGCCCCCGGAGGCCCCACCGCCACCCTCTACGGGGAGCCGAAGGGCGATGTCTACCGGGTCCTCAGCGCCGTGAAGTTCGGCGACCCCATCAAGCTCCCGGCACCGTTCGACATCACGATCGACACCAGCGAGTTCCCAGTCGACTGACCCGGCGTCACCCCAACACCGCCGCCACCCCCACCAGCACCGGCACCGACACCACGGTCGACAGCAGGATCGACTCGCGGGCCAGGCCCTCGGCCACGCGGTAGCGGCTGGCGTAGGTGAAGAGGTTCTGTGCGGCGGGGAGGGCCGAGGTCACCACCACGTCCAGCAGCGGGGCGCCGTGGAGGTCGAAGACCGCCGTCGCCAGTGCCCACGCCGCCAGGGGCTGGGCCAGGGACTTCAACACGACGGACAGCAGGACGAGTTGGCGGTCGCGGCCCCGGCCGGGGGCCGAACTGCCGTGCAGCGACATGCCGAAGACCAGCAGCGCCGCGGGGACGGACATGTTGCCGATCAGGGTGAGGGGGTTCATCAGGGGGCCCGGGATCGTCCAGCCCGCCGCCGACACGGCGACCCCCGACAGCGAGCCCACCGCTATCGGATTCCGCAGCGGTGTCCCCAGGCGCCGCCACAGCGTTCCCTTCTCGCCCATGCCCGACAGATCCAGGATCGTCAGCGCGACCGGCGTCACCAGGACCACCTGGAAGAGCAGCACCGGTGCCACCAGGGACGCGTCGCCCAGAACGTACGCCGCGATCGGAATACCCAGGTTGCCCGAGTTCACATAACCGGAGCACAGGGCGCCGATGGTCGTACGGCCCACACCCCAGCGGCGCACCGCACCCACCGCGGCGAACACCCCCGCGACCGCGGCCGTGCTCAGCGCCGTCACCAGCAGCCGTGCCGAGAAGAGCACCGACAGGTCCGCGCGCGCGAGGGTCGTGAAGAGAAGCGCGGGGCCCGCCACCGTGAAGGCCAGCCGGGTCAGCACCTCGCCGCCCTGCGCCCCGAGCGTCCCGCGCCGCCCGAGCACATAGCCCACCCCGATGACGACCGCGATCACCGCGAACCCGCTCAGCACCCCCGTCACACGGCCAACCCTCCGAGGAGAAGAGGGAACTGGTCAATGTGATCTGTGCCGACGGTGATCCGTGGCGATGAGTTACGCCCGGCCCGCCGGTCTACCGCACGTGAAGGCCGAGGAACCCGCCGTGCTCGTGTTGCCCGGCCCCGTCAGCGGGGACGAGCTGGCGTCGCTGTGTGCCCAGGTGCGGATGCTGCTGGCGGGCGGCGGCGCCCGCGTCGTCGTGTGCGACGTGGGCGCACTCGGGCCCCCGGGCCTGGCCGCCGTGGACCTGCTGGCGCGGCTGGAGCTGGCCGCCCGCCGGGCCGGCGGGCGGATCCGGCTGCGGGACCCCGACCCCGCGCTACCCGCCCTGCTCGACCTCGTCGGGCTCCGCTTCCAGATGGAGGGGGAGGCCGAACAGCGGGAACCAGCGCCTGGTGTCGAGGAAGCAGTGGAAACCGGTGATCCGGCCCCCTGACAGCTCCAGCACCTGCACGGCCCAGGGACCGAAACCGCCCTTCTCCTCGTCCGGCTTGTAGTGCGCGAACCCCGGCAGCCCGTTGACCCGCACCGGCAGCAGACGCGACCCGGCGCAGGAGGCGCCGAGCGTCGACATGAAACCGGTGATGTCGGCGGGGCCGCGCAGCCACAGGTCGAACGGCGGCATCGTCATGACGGCGTCCTCGTGCAGCAACGCCGTCAGCGCCGTCATGTCGTAGCCCTCGAAGGCTTTGACATAGCGCTCCAGGAGTTTCTGCTGCTCCTCGTCCAGAGGATCGGACACCGCGCCCTCGGGGCCCGCTTCCGCGCGCTCCGCGAGCGTGGCCCGCGCACGCTGCAGCGCGCTGTTGACCGAGGCCACCGAGGTGTCCAGCAGCTCGGCGACCTCGCTCGCCTTCCAGGCCAGCACCTCGCGCAGGATCAGCACCGCCCGCTGCTTGGGCGGCAGCTGCTGGAGGGCCGCCATGAAGGCCAGCCGGATCGACTCCTTCGCGACGGCGGCCTCCGCCGGATCGTCGACCGTGGGCAGCACCCGCGCGTCCGGCATCGGCTCCAGCCAGGTGTGGTCCGGGCGAGGGGAGAGCGCGGCCTGCGCGAGCGGGGTCGATTCCGTCAGGTCCATCGGTCTCGCCCGCTTGTTGCCCGCCGTCAGCATGTCCAGGCACACGTTCGTCGCGATCCGGTACAGCCACGAGCGCAGGCTCGAGCGGCCCTCGAACTTGTCGTAGCTCCGCCAGGCCCGCACCAGGGTGTCCTGCACCGCGTCCTCCGCCTCGAAGGAGGAGCCGAGCATGCGGTAGCAGTACCCGGTCAGCTCGGTCCGGTGCTTCTCCAGTGCGACGTCGAGGTCCGCCGTCGCCGTGCTGTCGCCCATCGTCCACCCACCCCTGTGGCCGTTCCTGTGGCGCGCCTTCGCGCCCCAGCACCTTGGAAGCTACCGCAGGGCACTGACAATGGCGCCCAGAGTGGGAAAAGCGCAGGTCGGACGGGGCGCTTCAGTGCGCGTTGGCCACGACTGCGCGCCGCGCCGCCACCCGGGCCGCCCGCGTGCCGAGCACCGTGATGGTGACGACCCCGACGACCGCGAGCAGGCCGACCTGCACCGTGCCGCTCCACCCCGCCGCGTGGAACGCCGTCGCGCCGACCGTGCTGCCGACGCTGGAGCCGATGTAGTACGTGGACTGGTACAGGGCCGAGGCCTGGGCGCGACCCCGCGTGGCCGTCTTGCTGACCGCCGAGGAGGCGACCGCGTGGCCCGCGAAGAAGCCCGCCGTGATCAGCACCAGACCCAGCAGGACCAGCGGCAGCGAGGGGACCAGCGACAGCAGCAGGCCCGCCGCCGTCGTACCGCCCGCCAGGTACAGCGCGCCCCGGCGGCCGAGCCGGCCCACCAGCCGGCCCGCCGTGGACGCCGACACCGTACCCACCAGGTAGACCAGGAAGATCGAGCCGATGATGCCCTGCGGCAGCCCGAACGGCGCGCCCGTGAGCCGGTAGCCGATCACCGTGTACACGCCGCCGAACACCGTCATGAACAGCGCGCCGATCGCGTACAGCCGCCGCAGCAGCGGGTTCGCGAGGTGGTCGCGGACCGTGCCGAGCAGGACGCGGGGCCGCAGCGAGCCCGCCGTGAAGTGCCTCGGCGCCGGCAGCAGCAGCCGGAAGGCGATCGCGCAGCCCACCGCGATCACGCCGATCACGCCCACGGCGACCCGCCAGCCCCACTCCTGGGCCACCCAGCCGGTGATCACCCGGCCGCTCATGCCGCCCACGCTGTTGCCCGCGACGAACAGGCCGATCGCCGTGACCAGCGCCTTCGGCCGGACCTCCTCGGCCAGATAGGCCTGCGCCGAGGCCGGCAGACCGGCCAGCGCCGCGCCCTGCACCGCCCGCAGCACCACCAGCACGCCGAGCGACGGCGCGAACGGCACCAGCAGTCCCACCGCCACCGCGACGGCCAGCGAGGCCGTCATCACCGTACGGCGGCCGAAGCGCTCGGACAGGGCGCTCATCGGCAGGACGAACAGGGCCAGTCCGCCGGTCGCGGCCGCCACGGTCCAGCTCGCCTCGCTCGCCGCGACCCCGAACTCGCCGGAGATCAGCGGCAGCAGGGCCTGCGTGGAGTACAGAAGAGCGAAGGTCGCGACTCCGGCGAGGAAGAGGGCGAGGCTCATCCGGCGGTAGCCGGGGCCGCCCGGAGTCATACGGGAGTCGGAGTCGGAGGCGGAGGTGTCGGAGACGGGGACGGTCGGTGCGGCGCCCACGGTGGTGGACGCCCCGGTACTGGCGGGAGACATGCCACGACCGTAGGTACGGCCCGTCTCATCCGTCCAATGCATGGAATCGCCATAATCGTTCCCATGCCGCATCAGCAGAGCTCACAGCCTCGCCTGTCACCGAACAGTGACACAGAAGACATGTCCGCGATGTCGCGGGTACTGGCTCCCCGCCTCGCGTACTTCGCCGGTGTGGCCCGTACCGAGCACGTCACCCGCGCCGCCCACGAGATGAACGTCCCCCAGTCCACCCTCTCCCGCGCGATGGCCCGCCTGGAGCAGGACCTGGGCGTCGACCTGTTCGCCCGGCACGGCCGCACGGTCTCCCTGACCCCCGCCGGGCGCACCTTCCTCACCTCCGTCGAACGCGCCCTCGCCGAGATCGAGCG
Organism: Streptomyces sp. NPDC001093; assembly: GCF_040298985.1. NCBI lineage: Bacteria > Bacillati > Actinomycetota > Actinomycetes > Kitasatosporales > Streptomycetaceae > Streptomyces > Streptomyces sp. NPDC001093. The sequence goes on from NZ_JBEPBF010000020.1 coordinate 33,146, forward strand.
GGCCGCGGAGGAGGTACGCGCCGACGCCGACCCGGCCACCGGCAAGGTCGCCTTCGGCTTCCTGCACACCATGGGCGCCGAGACCGTCCCGGGCCTCCTGCACGCCTTCCGCGAGGACCACCCGCGCGTGCGCTTCAGCCTGGTGCAGAACTACGGCGAGGCCATGCTGGAGGGCCTGCGCGCCGGCGAACTGGACCTCTGCCTCACCTCACCCGTCCCCGACGCCCCGGACCTGGTCGCCCGCCGCCTGGACGAGCAGAAACTCCGCCTGGTCGTCCCCGCCGACCACCGCCTGGCCACCCGCCGCCGCGTCCGCCTCGCCGAGGCGGCCGACGAATCCTGGGTCACCCTGGAGGCCGGCTACGGCCTGCGCCGCATCTTCGACGCCCTGTGCCGCGAGGCCGGCTTCCGCCCGAGGGTCGCCTTCGAGGGCGAGGAGGCGGAGACCCTGCGGGGCCTGGTGGCGGCGGGCCTGGGCGTCGCCCTTCTGCCCCCGCCCACAGTCCCCAGGCCCGGGGTCGTGGAACTGTCGGTCACGGCCCCGAGAGCGGTACGGGAGATCGGCGTGGCGTGGCTGGCGGACCGCCCGGACACACCTCCGGTGGCCGCCTTCAAGAGGTTCCTGCTCTCGAGAAGGGGCAGCCTGCTTCCCTGAGCCCTACCGCTTCAACGACTTACCGAACCCCACCGCCAACGGCATCCGAAGCCCGATCGGCGGCGGCGCGGCAAGCGCGTCCTCGACAGGGCGGGACACGGAGTGTCCGAACAACGCCCCCATCATGAAGTCGACGGCCAGGGAGGCGACCTCCTCCCGGTGGCCGTGCAACCCGTGCCCGTCGGAGTGCACTTCGAACCGGCACACCTCCCGGTTGACCTTCTTCGCCCGCGCCGCGAACCGGAACGACAGCTCCGGGTCGGTCCGCTCGTCGTTCGTGCCGTGCACGATCAGCACCCGCCGTCCCACGAGCTGCTTCACCGGCTCGACGGGCGCGGCGACGTCGTCCTCCGGCAGCCAGGGCGCAAGAGCGACAACGGAGTTGACGGCCTCGTGTCCGCCCGCCCGCAGCGCCGCCCGTCCCCCCATGTCCACCCCGACCAGGCACACGGGAACGTCCCCGTACCGGCGTACGACCTCGTCGGCGGCCCACTCGGCGTCCACGGCCAGATGCGCCTCGCTCCCGTTCCAGCCCCGGCAGCGGTACTGGACGGTATGGACAGCCAAGCCCTCCTCCCGCCCCGCGCGAGCGAACCGCCGGCCCAGCGAGCGCAGCGCGATCGTCGCCCGCACGGGGGACGGCCTGCGGGTGGAGGCCTCCTCCCCGCCGGGGAGCAGCAGCACCGCTCCGCTCACCGCCGTCGGCACCGGGCCGACCGCCTTTCCCAGCCCGGCCGTTCGGACCGGTGTCGCTTGCTGTCCCATGACAGAACAGTGTCAGAAGGGGCGGTGGACGAAACCCGTATGGGCGGTCACCGTTGGGTATCGGCGGAAAACCGCCGCCGCGGAACTGTCGCGTTCGCCGGGATCTCTACGCGCGTAGGCGTTACAGTGCGGAAATGACGAGCCAGACTGCACCAAGTGGGGCCGTTCCGACGCCGGACCAGATCCGCCGGGCACCCAAGGTTCTGCTGCACGATCATCTCGACGGCGGTCTCCGCCCCGGAACCGTCGTCGAACTCGCCCATGCGAGCGGCTATACGGAGCTCCCCGAGACCGATCCGGACAAGCTGGGCATCTGGTTCCGCGAGGCCGCCGACTCCGGCTCGCTGGAACGGTATCTGGAGACCTTCCGGCACACCGTCGGCGTGATGCAGACGCGGGACGCACTCGTCCGGGTCGCCCGCGAGTGCGCCGAGGACCTGGCGGAGGACGGCGTCGTCTACGCCGAGGTGCGCTACGCCCCCGAACAGCACCTCGACATGGGGCTCACCCTCGAAGAGGTCGTCGAGGCCGTCAACGAGGGGTTCCGGCAGGGCGAGCGGCTCGCCCGGGAGAACGGCCGCCGCATCCGGGTCGGCGCCCTGCTGACCGCCATGCGGCATGCCGCCCGCTCCCTGGAGATCGCCGAACTCGCCAACCGCTACCGGGACTCCGGGGTCGTCGGCTTCGACATCGCGGGCGCGGAGGCCGGCTACCCGCCCACCCGGCACCTGGACGCCTTCGAGTACCTCAAGCGCGAGAACAACCACTTCACCATCCATGCCGGCGAGGCCTTCGGGCTGCCGTCCATCTGGCAGGCGCTGCAGTGGTGCGGCGCCGACCGGCTCGGGCACGGCGTGCGGATCATCGACGACATCGAGGTCCACGAGGACGGCTCCGTCACGCTCGGCCGGCTGGCCTCGTACGTCCGCGACAAGCGGATCCCGTTGGAGCTGTGCCCCAGCTCCAACCTGCAGACCGGGGCCGCGCCCTCCTACGCCGAGCACCCGATCGGGCTGCTGCGCCGGCTGCACTTCCGGGCCACCGTGAACACCGACAACCGGCTGATGTCGCACACGAGTATGAGTCAGGAATTCGAGCATCTCGTCGAGGTGTTCGGTTACACGCTGGACGACCTGCAGTGGTTCTCGGTCAATGCCATGAAATCGGCGTTCATTCCTTTCGATGAACGGCTCGCTATGATCAATGACGTCGTCAAGCCCGGATATGCCGAGCTGAAATCCGAATGGCTGTTCCGACAGACGGCCTCCACCAGCGGTTCTGCCGGTTCGGCGGGATAGCGGCGGTTCGGCGGGGGGACGGGTTGTGAAAGACGGTTCACAAGCCGTCCGCATTTCGGTGTTTGCGGCGGGTGATCGGGCGTGTTTACGGTCGAGGACCGTTCATCGTTTTTGTTCTCCGTCCCCTATTTCAAGGACGCACTCACCATGAAGCACTCTGCCGTCAGGACTCTCGGCGTCGCCGCCCTCGGTGCCGCTTTCGCCGCCGTCGGTGCGGGCGCGGCCAACGCGGCCCCGGCCGTACCGGACGCGACCCCGCCGCTGGACACCGTCTCCAGGACGCTGCCGGCCGGGGACGCCGGCATCGCCCAGCCGGGCACCACCGACGCCCTCTCCCGGGGGCAGGACGCCCTCGGCGCCGGCATGGCCGCCGCGCAGCCGGCCGTCGAGAACGCGCTGCAGGGCGGGGCGACCGGGCCGGTCCACAGCCGCCTCGGCGGGCTGCCCGTGCAGGGCGCGCCCGTGCACGGCCTGCCGGTGAACGGCATCGCGCTCGGCTGAGGCCGGCCGCCGTACGACGCCGTCGGGGCGCCTCGGTCAGGTCCGGGGGCGCCCTGTCGGCGTTTTGCGCACTCCGGTCGCCGGGCGGCAGACGGCGGTCACCAGGCGGTACTCGTCCGGTCCTCGGCCGGCAGCAGGATCCACAGCGCTATGTAGAGCAGGAACTGGGGGCCGGGCAGCAGGCAGGACAGCAGGAAGATCACCCGCATCGTCGTCGCGGAGGTGCCGAAGCGCCGGGCGAGTGCCGCGCACACTCCGCCGATCATGCGGCCGTGGGTCGGGCGGGCAAGGGTGGTCATGTCGGCTCCTCCGTGGTCGTCGGTTCCTGTCGGCTGTCTTCCAGCAGCTGTCTTCGACGATACGGACACGAAGCGGACGAAGCGTCACTCTATGGAGCTATCCCGACCCTGGGAATCGTCGGGGTACGCCCCTGAGACAGCTCCTCCTGGACGGTGACCGGCTCGGCCCCGGTGTGGTCCTGCAGCTGCCACCGCCGCACCCGGGCGCGGCCCGCGGGTACGACCACCAGGTGGGCCAGCGCGACGCCGGCGGTGTTCAGCAGCAGCGAGTCGATGTCCACGACCCGGCCCGGGATGCCGGTCTGCAGCAGGGCGATGCCGACGGAGACCAGGGCGCCGGCGGCGGCCGTACGGATCAGGGAGGAGACCGGGGAGACGGTCAGCCTGCCGTGCGCCATCGGCAGCAGCACGCCCAGCGGGGCCAGCAGGGCCAGGCCCTCGCCGATGGGTCTGGCGGCCTCCGGCCAGCCCAGGGCCAGGTCGGCCCTGATGCCGGCGAGGGGGTGCAGGTTGGGGGGTGACACCCAGGGGACGTCCAGGGGTCGCAGCATCAGCCAGGCGACGAGGGCCAGGTGGGCGACGAGGAGGACACCTCCCGTCACCCGGATACGGATCGCGGCGCTGTCGCCGCCGATGGAGCCTTGACGCTGCACGTCCCCCAAGACGCGCTGCCGCACCCGATCGGTTCCGCCCCGCAACCTTCCGGTTGCCCTGCGCTCCGGAAAGGGGTTTCGCACGGGGAGGACGACCCCGCGCACCCTCGGGCGGCTACTTCCCCGCGACCTCGCTGGACGGCGGTTCGACGCTGCCCGGGCGGTCGCGGACGTCGGCGGTGCACGCGTAGCGGCGCAGCGGTCCGTTGTCCGGACCGCCGAGGATGACCGAGCCGTCGCCCTCCGTCGCCGCCGAGTCGGACAGGGTGCACACCAGCTGCGCCAGGGCGTAGGAGGTGAGCCGGGACGGCGGCGTGCTCAGGTGGAGCGCGTCCTCGGGGTCCCCGTGGCCGGGCCCGCGCACCGTGAGGCCGCCCGGCACGTACGTCGTATAGCCCGCGGAGCGCTCCGCGGCGGACGGGGACGCGGCGAGCTGGTCCAGGAGCCGCTGGGCCACGATCACGCGGCGTCGCGCGTCCGGGGTGCCCTCGGGAACGCCGACCGTCCGGTCGACGGTCACCAGGGACGCCCCGCAGAGCAGGAAGACCTGCACGGGCACGCCCTGCGCGGACTGCGTGGCCCGGTCCGGCCCGGCCAGCGAGCACGGCACCCTGGACGGCGCCGCCCCGAAGTCGGTCGGCACCTGGGTGGCCCGGATACCGCAGCCGGAGACCAGCAGGCCGAGGAGGGGCAGCGCCAGCAGGCGTCGCACGGTCAGGCGTCGTACGGACATCACCCCTCCTTTCCTGAACTTCCCGGGCTTCCGGAGTTTCCGGAAGCGTTCTCGTCGGTCTTCCCGCCCTCGTCGGACTCCTCCGTCAGCCGGGAGGCGTCCCGCGGCAGCCGCAGTGTGAACACCGCGCCGCCCTCGGGCGAGTTGGCGGCGGTGATCTCACCGCCGTGGATGTGGGCGTTCTCCATGGCGATGGACAGGCCCAGCCCGCTGCCCTCGGAGCGCGGCCGGGAGGCGCTCGCCTTGAAGAAGCGGTCGAAGACGTGCGGGAGCACGTCCTCGGGAATGCCCGGCCCGTGGTCACGCACCGCGATGACCAGGTCGTCGCCGTCGATGCGCACCGACACCCGCACCGGCGACCCGCCGTGTTTGAGCGCGTTGCCGATCAGGTTGGCGAGGATGACGTCCAGCCGGCGCGGGTCGAGGCGGGCGTGGATGCCGCGCTCGGCGTCCAGGTCGACCGCGTCCAGCCAGGCCCGGGCGTCGATGCAGGCGGTGATCTGGTCGGCGAGGTCGACGTCGTCCAGGACCAGCCGGGCGGTGCCCGCGTCGAAGCGGGTGACCTCCATCAGGTTCTCGACCAGGTCGTTCAGCCGCCGGGTCTCGCTGACCACCAGCCGGACCGCGGGCTCGATCATCGGGTCGATGCCGCCGGCCTCCGACTCCAGCTCCTCTTCCAGCACCTCCGTCACGGCGGTGATGGCGGTCAGCGGCGTCCGCAGCTCGTGGCTCATGTCGGCGACGAAGCGACGCGAGGCCTCGTCCCGCGCGGCCATCTCCGCGACCCGCTTCTCCAGCGCCTCGGCGGCGTTGTTGAACGTCCGGGAGAGGTCCGCGAGTTCGTCGGTCCCCGACACCCGCAGCCGCGTGTCCAGCCTGCCCTCGCCGAGCCGCCGGGCGGCGACCCCCAGCCGGTGCACCGGTTTCAGTACGGTCGTGGCGGCGGCCTGGGCGAGCAGCGCGGCGCCGATCAGCGCGAGCCCGGTGGCGATGCCGAGCGACCAGGCCAGCGAGTTGAGGTCCTTCGCCTCCGGCTCCAGCGACTTGGCCATGTAGCCCGTGGGCCCGCCGCCGATCAGGCGCGAACCGGCCACCAGGTACGGCGTGCCGTGGTCCACGACCCGCTGCCAGTACAGGTGGTACGGCTCCTTGTTGGCGTCGGTCACCTTCTGCCGCTTGTCCACGGCCGCGCGCAGCGGTTTCGGCACGTCCTCCAGCGAGAAGCCGTTGATGCCGCCCGAGTTGCCGTACACCGTCTTGCCACCGGTGTCCTGGGCGACCAGCAGCACGCTGAAGTGCTGGCTGCTCGCCGCCATCTGGCCCGCCACGCGCTGGAGTTGGTCCTGTGTGGGGTGTGCCGGCAGCGTGCCCGCGCGGTTCTGCATCTCCTGCCGGAAGTCGCGCAGCACCGCGTCCTGGGCGCGGGTGAGCACCGCCTCCCGGTTCAGCCAGTAGGCGATGCCGGACGCCGAGACGGCGGCCGTGAGAGCCACCAGCGCGAAGACGACGACCAGGCGCAGCCTGAGGCTGGTGAACCTGAGCCGCGACAGATTTCCCGTGCGCCCCGCGGCCCAGCCGCGCAGCCCCCCCTGCTCGTCGGTCACTGAGGAGTGTCCAGGCGGTAGCCGACACCACGGACGGTACGGATCAGGGTCGGCGACGAGGGCACGTCCTCGACCTTGGCGCGCAGCCGCTGCACACAGGCGTCCACGAGCCGCGAGTCACCGAGATAGTCGTGCTCCCACACCAGCCGCAGCAGCTGCTGCCGGGACAGGGCCTGACCGGGCCGCCGACTCAGCTCCAGCAGCAGCCTCAGCTCGGTCGGGGTCAGCTGCAGGTCCTCGCCGTTCTTCGTCACGGTCATCGCCGACCGGTCGATGACGAGGTTGCCGAACGTCGCCGAGTCGCTGGACTCGCGCTCCCCGCGCCGCAGCACCGCCCGGATCCGGGCGTCCAGCACCCGGCCCTGCACCGGCTTGACCACATAGTCGTCGGCGCCGGACTCCAGCCCGACCACCACGTCGATGTCGTCACTGCGCGCGGTCAGCAGGATGATCGGCAACTGGTCGGTGCGCCGGATGCGACGGCACACCTCGAAGCCGTCGATGCCGGGCAGCATCACGTCCAGCACGATCAGGTCGGGCCGCTGCTCGCGCAGCAGCTTCAGACCGTCCTCACCGCTGGCAGCGGTCGCCACCCGGTGGCCCTGGCGCGTCAGGGAGAGCTCCAGGGCCGTGCGGATGGCGTCGTCGTCCTCGATCAGCAACAGGGAAGGCACGGGCTCATTCTGGCCCATGGACGGGCTGTCGTACGACCCGCCGACACCGGGCCTTCCCCACCGCCACCATCTGTGCACTTCCTGTGACGATGCCGGGCCGGACCCCTGTGACAGGTCTGTGACAGTCGGCGGACACGTCCATGAAGTCGCCCCGGCAGTCTTTTGGGCACGGGCAGGGCGGCCAGCCGAGCCGGCCCGGGCAGGACCGAACGACCGGAAGTCCACCACGGGGAGCGCGAGATGAACACGCTGCACAGCATCAGCACCAGCGCCGTAATCACGCGACTGCACGATGTGCACCGGGGTTCCGAGAAGTCCGGTGCCGTGAGCGGGCGGGGGTGCGCTCGCGGCACCGGGCGTCAGCACACCGCCTACATGACGGTGGTTGACGCGCACACGGGGGAGACGCACGGGGGATCCGCGTACAGGGAGGACTCGGGGGAGCAGCGCCGTTCCCTGACGGAGGCGGAGTTCACCGCCTACGTCCAGGAGCGCCGCGCCTCCCTGTACGCCACCGCCTACCACCTGACCGGCGACCGCTTCGAGGCCGAGGACCTGCTGCAGAGCGCGCTGTTCTCGACGTACAAGGCGTGGGACCGGATCAGCGACAAGGCCGCGGTCGGCGGATACCTCCGCCGCACCATGACCAACCTGCACATCAGCGCCTGGCGGCGCCGCAAGCTCAACGAGTACCCGACCGAGGAACTGCCGGAGACGCCCTCCGACACGGACGCGATGCGCGGCACCGAGCTGCGCGCGGTCCTGTGGCAGGCGCTGGCCCGGCTCCCCGAGCTCCAGCGCACCATGCTGGTCCTGCGCTACTACGAGGGCCGTACGGACCCGGAGATCGCGGAGATCCTCGACATCAGTGTCGGCACGGTGAAGTCCAGCATCTGGCGCTCGCTGCGCCGGCTGCGCGAGGACGAGGTCCTCAGCTTCGGCCGTGACGAGGAGGACGCCTTCGGCGAGCTGGTCGCCTGAAGGTCGGGGGTCACCGGGAGGTGACCCGACGGGGGACACGGGGGAAAACGGAGGGGGACACGGGGGAGCACCGGGGGAGGGCCCACGGGGGAAACGGGGGAGTGCGCGAAGCGGGACTGGAGGGTCGGGGGGCCTGTCCAGTCCCGTTTCCGTTTCCGTACGGCGCTCACGCCACCGTCTGCCGACGGGCGTGCCGCCCCGCCGCGGCTGCCGCGAGCCGCCCCAGCGCCTCGTCGCGGTCGCACGCGTGCGCGCCCAGCGACACCTGGCGGGCGACGATCGAGCGCTCCGCGCGCATCAGCCGCCAGCCGCGGCGCAACAGGAACGGCACCGACTTGCGGCCCTCGCTCAGATCCCGCAGGAACCGCCGCCGGAACGTGGTGAACGGCCCGCGGCTCAGGCACAGCGCGTCCGCGAGCACGCCCAGTTCCCGGCAGCGCGCGACGATCTCCGCGGCGAAGATGCCCTCCGCTATGAACAGCGGGGTACGGCCGATGTGCAGCGTCTCCTCGCCGGTACGGGCACTCAGCGCGATGTCGTACACCGGCACCGGTGCCGAACCCGTGGCGCACAGCCGGGCGATGGCCTGCACCGCGACCTCCGCGTCCCATGACTCCGGGTGGTCCCAGTCGATGTCCGAACTCCCCTCCACCAGGGGCAGAGTGGGGTCGTCGCCCTCCTTGTAGAAGTCGTCCAGACGCAGGACGGGAAGCCCGGAACGGGCGGCGACAAGGGACTTGCCCGAGCCCGAGGGGCCGCACAGCAGCACGACACGGGCGGGGGACGGGGGATGAATGCTCACGGAACACCAGTTTGACGCATGGCGGCGCGCCTGCCGACCCCGCGGGTCGGCTTTTGAGCGTGACTCCCGCCTCAACTACCCTCTGTGTCGACCGTTTCACCCTGAGTATCAGAAGGTGACCCCGCATGACACGACACACGTCCCCCCGCAACCACACCGCGCGGCGCGCCCTGATCGTCCTCGCGACCGCCTCGGCGGCGCTGGGTGCGGGCGTGGCGACGGCGTCCGCGGACGCCGCTCGCGTCCCGGACGTGCCCTTGCGGCCCGCTTCGCTCGGGACGATGGCCCCGCAGGCCGGTACCCAGGTGCCGGGACTGACCGACTACGCCGCCATCCCCGTCCAGGCCCTCCAGTACACCCCGGTCGCCCACACCCGTGTCATGCCGGGGGACGACGGCGACCTCGGCGGCCTGACCGGACCGCTCGCCCGGATGGGCCCGATCGGCGCCGTCCCGGCGGCGGAAGGACTCGGGGGAGTGCTGGGCGGCCTGACCGGAACCGAGGGCTGACCGCGGACGAGAGAGCCGCGCCGCCCCTGGACGGAGGGGCGGCGCGGCTCTCGGCTGTCGTGGCCGTCGGGCCGTCGTGGCCGTCAGTATGACGAGCCGGACGCGCCCAGCGACCCCGTCGGATGCCACACCGTCTTCGTCTCCAGGAACGCCGTCATCCGGTCGATGCCCGGCGTCCCGGAGTAATCCACAGCCTGTGGACGAAGAACCCGCTTCAGATTGTCGGCCGCCGCGATCTCCAGCTCCTTCGCCAACTCCTCGTCCGCACCCGCGAGGTCGATCGCGTTGACGTCCTGGTGCGCGGCCAGCGGCGCCGCGAGCTCCGCCGTACGGCCGGAGAGGATGTTCACCACACCGCCCGGCACGTCGGAGGTGGCCAGCACCTCGGCCAGGGACAGGGCCGGAAGGGGGGACTTCTCGCTCGCGACCACGACCGCCGTGTTGCCGGTGGCGATCACGGGCGCGAGCACCGACACCAGGCCCAGGAACGACGACTCCTGCGGGGCCAGTACGGCGACCACACCCGTCGGCTCGGGGGAGGAGAGGTTGAAGAACGGGCCCGCGACCGGGTTCACGCCGCCGATCACCTGGGCGATCTTGTCGGTCCAGCCGGCGTACCAGACCCAGCGGTCGACGGTCGCGTCCACGACGGCGGCCGCCTTCGACTTCGACAGGCCCTCGGCGTCGGCCACTTCCCGGACGAACTGGTCCCTGCGGCCCTCCAGCATCTCCGCGACGCGGTAGAGGACCTGGCCGCGGTTGTAGGCCGTCGCGCCGGACCAGCCGCCGAACGCCTTGCGCGCGGCGACCACCGCGTCCCGGGCGTCCTTGCGGGAGGACTGGGGAGCGTTGGCCAGCCAGTTGCCCTTCGAGTCGGTCACCTCGTACACCCGGCCGCTCTCGGAACGCGGGAACTTCCCGCCGACGTACAGCTTGTAGGTCTTGAACACCGACAGTCGTGCATCAGACATCGAGGTACGCCTCCAGGCCGTGGCGGCCGCCCTCGCGGCCGAAGCCCGACTCCTTGTAACCGCCGAACGGCGAGGTCGGGTCGAACTTGTTGAACGTGTTGGACCAGATCACGCCCGCGCGGAGCTTGCCCGCGACCGCCAGGATGCGCGAGCCCTTCTCGGTCCAGATGCCCGCCGACAGGCCGTACTGCGTGTTGTTCGCCTTGGCGACAGCCTCGTCCGGGGTGCGGAAGGTCAGGACCGACAGCACCGGGCCGAAGATCTCGTCACGGGCGATGGTGTGCGCCTGGGTGACGTTCGTGAACAGCGTCGGGGCGAACCAGTAGCCGGAGGAGGGCAGTTCGCAGGCCGGGGACCAGCGCTCGGCGCCCTCCGCCTCGCCCTGCTCCGTCAGCGCGGTGATCCGGGCCAGCTGCTCGGCGGAGTTGATCGCGCCGATGTCGGTGTTCTTGTCCAGCGGGTCGCCGAGGCGGAGCGTGGACAGGCGGCGCTTCAGGGAGTCCAGCAGCTCGTCCTGGACCGACTCCTGGACCAGCAGGCGCGAGCCCGCGCAGCAGACCTGGCCCTGGTTGAAGAAGATGCCGGTGACGATGCCCTCGACGGCCTGGTCGATCGGGGCGTCGTCGAAGACGATGTTGGCGCCCTTGCCGCCCAGTTCGAGGGTGAGCTTCTTCCGCGTGCCCGCGACCGTGCGGGCGATCTCCTTGCCCACGGCCGTGGAGCCGGTGAAGGCGACCTTGTTCACGTCCGGGTGCGCGACGAGCGCGGCGCCCGCGTCGCCGTAGCCCGGGAGGATGTTGACGACACCCTTGGGCAGGCCGGCCTGGCGGCAGATGTCCGCGAAGAACAGGGCGGAGAGGGGAGTCGTCTCGGCGGGCTTCAGGACGACCGTGTTACCGGTCGCCAGCGCCGGGGCGATCTTCCATGCCAGCATCAGCAGCGGGAAGTTCCAGGGGATGACCTGGCCGGCCACGCCCAGCGGCCGCGGGTCCGCACCGAACCCGGCGTGGTCGAGCTTGTCCGCCCAGCCCGCGTAGTAGAAGAAGTGAGCCGCCACCAGGGGGAGGTCGGCGTCCCTCGTCTCCTTGATCGGCTTGCCGTTGTCCAGCGTCTCCAGGACGGCCAGCTCGCGGCTGCGCTCCTGGATGATCCGGGCGATGCGGAAGAGGTACTTGGCGCGCTCGGAGCCCGGCAGCGCCGACCACTTCTCGAAGGCCTTGCGGGCGGCCCTGACAGCGCGGTCGACGTCCTCGGCGCCGGCCCGGGCCACCTCGGAGAGGACCTCTTCGGTCGACGGGCTGACGGTCTTGAAGACCTTGCCGTCGGCCGCGTCCGTGAACTCGCCGTCGATGAACAGGCCGTAGGAGGGGGCGATGTCGACGACCGAGCGGGACTCGGGCGCCGGTGCGTACTCGAAAACCATGATCGATCAGTCCACCGTCACGTAGTCGGGGCCGGAGTAGCGGCCGGTGGCCAGCTTCTGACGCTGCATCAGCAGATCGTTCAGCAGCGAGGAGGCGCCGAAGCGGAACCAGTGGTTGTCCAGCCAGTCCTCGCCCGCGGTCTCGTTGACCAGGACCAGGAACTTGACGGCGTCCTTGGAGGTGCGGATGCCGCCGGCGGGCTTCACGCCGACCTGGACGCCGGTCTGGGCGCGGAAGTCCCGTACGGCCTCCAGCATGAGGAGGGTGTTGGCGGGGGTCGCGTTCACCGCCACCTTGCCGGTCGAGGTCTTGATGAAGTCGGCGCCGGCCAGCATGCCGAGCCAGGAGGCGCGGCGGATGTTGTCGTACGTCGACAGCTCGCCGGTCTCGAAGATGACCTTCAGCCGGGCGGCCTGGCCGCAGGCCTCCTTCACGGCGACGATCTCGTCGTACACCTTCAGGTACCTGCCGGCGAGGAACGCGCCCCGGTCGATGACCATGTCGATCTCGTCCGCGCCCGCGGCGACGGCGTCACGCACGTCGGCCAGCTTCACGTCGAGGGCGGCACGGCCGGCCGGGAAGGCGGTGGCGACCGAGGCGACCTTCACGCCGGAACCGGCGACGGCCTCCTTGGCGACGGCCACCATGTCGGGGTAGACGCAGACCGCGGCCGTCGTCGGGGCCGTACGGTCCGTGGGGTCGGGGTGGACCGCCTTGGCGCCGAGCGCCCGGACCTTGCCCGGGGTGTCCGCGCCTTCCAGCGTCGTCAGGTCGACCATCGAGATGGCGAGGTCGATGGCGTACGCCTTCGCGGTGGTCTTGATGGAACGGGTGCCGAGAGACGCGGCGCGCGCCTCCAGGCCGACCGCGTCGACGCCGGGCAGCCCGTGCAGGAAGCGGCGCAGCGTGCTGTCGGACGCGGTGACATCCGAGAGTGCGTGAGCTGTGGGTGCGGTAGTGGGCATGGTCACCAGACGAGCATATCTACGCGCGTAGCAGCTGTACAGCCCCGATGCTCGTCTCCCGTCCCGGGATCACGGATGAGCGCCGGTTCCGGGGCGCGTGGCGGCACCGCCGCCGGTGTCATGCAGACTGGGCGCATGACCACCCCCGACCACCAGTCACCCGCGCCACAGCCCCCGGTCCCGACCGTCGGGGACCGGATCTACCGCTCGCCCATGGGGCTCGTGGGCGGCGTGCTGCTGCTCGTCGTCGTCGGCTGGCTCGGCTCCGACGCACTGTTCCACGGCCACGGCCGCGCGCCGTGGCTGGCGCTCGCCGCGATGATCCTGATCGTGCCGCTGGTGATCGCCTTCACGCTCCGCCCGGCGGTCTTCGCGGGCGAGGACCGGCTGCGGGTGCGCAACCCCTTCCGGGTGATCGTCCTGCCCTGGGGCGAGGTGGCCGCGCTGCGCTCCGGCTACTCCAACGAGGTCGTCGCGAAGTCCGGCGGCACGTACCAGCTGTGGTCGGTTCCCGTGTCGCTGCGGGCCCGCAAGAAGGCGCAGATGCACAAGTCGCGGGCGGCGGCGGAGGCGGCGCGCGGCGGGGAGCAGACGCGCCGCGGCTTCGGTGGCGCGGGCACTCGGACCGGACCGACCCGCGCGGAGACCGACCAGGTCATGGACACTCTGCGGGAGCTGCTGGACCGGCGCGGCGCGGCGGAGTCGGCGCAGGGGGAGGTCACCGTGCGCTGGGCGTACGAGGTGATCGCGCCCACGCTGGCGGGCGCGGTGTTGCTGCTGATCCTGCTGATCACGGGGTGAGGTTCGCCGGGCGCCCGGTGCGGCCGCCCGGTGGGACACGGTCCGCTGGTCGCGGGTGCGGGCGGGGGCGGCCGCCGGTCACAGCGAGCGGCAGCGCGGGCTGTGGATCGTGCGTGAGCCTCCGCCGCCGTACGTCCTGGACGGATGGAACCTGCTGCTGAAGTCCATGGGGATGTCCAGCGCGAAGAAGTTCTTTCCGTCCCCCGTCCGCGCGCGCAGGCGGATCCGGTGCTCGGCCACCGGCACCGCCTCCGGCAGCCGCAGGATCCACGTCTGCTTCCACCGCCCGGCGGGGGGCCTGGGGTCACCCGGCAGGCGCGCGCCCAGGTGCGCCAGCAGCTCGGGCAGCCGGTACCACCTGTCCAGCATCTTCACCGGACCGAACTTCATGATCACGTTGCAGGTGACCCGGGTCAGGTCGACGGCCTCCTTGAGGTGGCCCTCCATCTCGCAGCGGACCTGGTGCCCGAGCCACGGCAGTGCGGGTGTCAGCGTGATGGTGAGGATGTCCAGGACGTACGTGTCGTCGCTGACGTCTTCCACCAGACCCACAGTCATCTCACTCACCCCGCGGTGTCTCGAATACGGGACGCCCTCGGGCCGCGCCCCGGTCATCCCCGGGAGCAGGGGCAGCGGCCCTTGGCACGCGTCTTGCGCCGCTCCCCACCCGTTCAGGGGTGGGGAGCGAGGGGACGGAAGCCGACGGCGGTCGCGTCGGGACAGGCACCGACGACGCGGCGCGCTCCGGCGGACACCACCGGACGGCCGGGCCGGTGAGCGAAAGGAAGGCCGCCCGGACATCCGGCGTACGGCGCCTCGTGTCCGGTTCCGGTGGGATGCGCACGGCACGCGGGCCGTCGGACAATGGCCGGGACTGGGGCTCCGGCCCGATTCCGGCGGGCCGGAGCCCCGTATCGTGCGGCGGGCCGCGGGCTACTTCCCGCCGTTCCCGCCGTTCCCGCCGTCGCCGTCCCAGCCGTCCCAGCCGTCCCAGCCGTCCCAGTGGTGGATGACGCGGAAGCTGGCCACCACGCCGTCCTTGATGTGGATGCCGTCGACCCGCCTGACGTGCACGCCTTCCGAGGAGCTGTGGGGTCCGACGGTGGCGATGGGGGCACCGTTGTCGCAGACCACCCCGCGGAAGACCTCGACGGTGTTGTGGCTGTCGTTGCGGATGTTCAGGCTCCGGGCGCCCAGACCGCTGACCACGGTGACGCAGTCGCCCGGCTCGGCGGAGTACGACCGCTCGTTGATCTGGATCCGGCCCCAGTCCCAGCCCCGGCGGCCGCCCTCGCGGCCCTCGTTGCCCTTGCCCGGCCCGGCTTCGACACCGAGGGGCGCCGCGGGGGCGAGGACCGGGGCCGGCTGGGATGCCGGGATGGAGGCCGCCGAGGCGTAGGTGATGCCGGTCGCGGCCAGGGCGGCGGCGGACGCGACACCAGTGGTGACCACGGTGGAACGGGGGAGCTTCATATCGCTTCTCCTGTCTCCGGTTTCCGGGATACCGGCCCTTCAGCCGGCTCGTGAGTAAAAGTACCCAGACCAGTCATATAGGTCATATAGGAAGACAGGTTTTAGGGGCCGATCGAGGTATTTTTCGCGTGATGCGCAGCCTTTCGAGGATGCCGACGGCCCATCAAATTGCCGTAATTAAAAGAAGATTGACCGACTATTAGGCCTTTTGACGTATTTTCTGACGCCTGCTCACCTCCGTCGTGTCGCCGCGTGTCTCACCGCGCCGCAGCGTGTCGCTGCGGCGGCATGGACGAGTCGTGCTAGAGGGGGACGCCGCACTCGATCCGGTCGGCCGCCGAGCGCGCGACCACGCCGCGAGGGGCGAAGAGCCGTTCTCTGTGAGGGAGTTGAGGAAGTCGCGGGGACGACGACATGGGGTGCCCCGGGCCGGGGCACCCCATGTCGTCAGCGGTGTCGTACGGGTCAGATGCCGGCGGCCGCCGACAGGTCCCGCTTGATCGCGGTGAGGAGTTCCGTCGCGCGGGCGCGGGCGGCCGGAAGCGCCGCGTGGTCCGCGACCGGCACGACGACCTCGAGGTAGCACTTCAGCTTCGGCTCGGTGCCGCTCGGGCGGACGATCACGCGGGCGCCGTCGAGGGTGTAGCGCAGGCCGTCCGTGGGCGGCAGCTTCTCCGTGCCCCGGGTGAGGTCCTCGGCGCGCACGACGGCCAGGCCCGCCAGCTCGGTCGGCGGCTGCTCGCGCAGGCGGCGCATCGCGTCCGCGATGAGCGAGAGGTCCTCCACCCGCACCGACAGCTGGTCGGTGGCATGCAGGCCGTGCTCCACGGCCAGGTCGTCGAGCAGGTCGAGGAGCGTACGGCCCTCCTCCTTGAGCTGTGAGGCCAGCTCGGTGACGAGGAGCGCCGCCGTGATGCCGTCCTTGTCGCGTACGCCCTCCGGGTCGACGCAGTAGCCGAGGGCCTCCTCGTAGCCGTAGCGCAGGCCGTCCACGCGGGCGATCCACTTGAAGCCGGTCAGTGTCTCCTCGTGGGGGAGGCCCGCCTTCCCGGCGATCCGGCCGAGGAGGGAGGAGGAGACGATCGACTCGGCGAAGGTGCCCCGCGCGCCGCGCCGGACCAGGTGGGCGGCGAGCAGGGCGCCGACCTCGTCGCCGCGCAGCATGCGCCAGTCGGCGCCGTCCCTGACGGCCACCGCGCAGCGGTCGGCGTCGGGGTCGTTGGCGATGACCAGGTCCGGGTCGGTGGCGCGGGCCCGGGCGAACGCCAGGTCCATCGCGCCCGGCTCCTCCGGGTTCGGGAAGGCGACCGTCGGGAAGTCCGGGTCGGGCTCGGCCTGTTCGGCGACCAGCACCGGCTCCGGGAAGCCGGCCCGGGCGAAGGCGGCCAGCAGGACGTCCTTGCCGACGCCGTGCATCGCCGTGTAGACCGTGCGGGCGGTGCGGGGGGAGCCTTCGGCCAGTACGGCGTCCGTACGGGCCAGATAGGCGTCCAGGACCGCGTCGTCCAGGGTCTCCCAGCCGGCGTCCGGGCGGGGCACGTCGTGCAGGGAGACGATCGCGTCGATCTCGGCGGCGATCCCCGCGTCGGCGGGCGGCACGATCTGGGAGCCGTCGCCGAGGTACACCTTGTAGCCGTTGTCCCGGGGCGGGTTGTGGCTGGCGGTGACCTCGACACCCGCGACCGCGCCGAGATGCCGTATGGCGTACGCCAGGACCGGGGTGGGCAGCGGGCGGGGGAGTACGGCGGCGCGCAGGCCGGCGCCGGTCATCACGGCGGCGGTGTCGCGCGCGAAGTCGGCGGACTTGTGGCGGGCGTCGTAGCCGATGACGACGAGTCCACCGGTGTGGCCGTCCTTCTTGAGGTACGCGGCGAGGCCGGCGGCTGCCCTGATGACGACGCTTCGGTTCATGCGCATGGGGCCTGCGCCGAGTTCGCCCCGCAGGCCGGCGGTGCCGAACTGGAGCGTGCCGCTGAAGCGGGCGGACAGCTCCGCTGTGTCACCGGCGTCGATCAGCTTGGCCAGTTCTTCGCGAGTCTCCGTGTCCGGGTCCTCGGCGAGCCAGGCCTCGGCCCTGCTGATGAGATCGTCGTGCACCTTGGGATCAACCTCTCCGTGTTTGCCTGGTCCACTGGGGGCTCCGCCCCCAGACCCCCGTGTGCCCACCCACCCGGAACGGTCGGCCGGAAAGCGGGCGGATGGGCTCGGCGGCGTTTACAGCTTGCCCAGCAGGCGGCCCAGCAGTTCGCCCATGCGTGCCGCCGAGTCGCGGCCCGCCTGGAGGACCTCCTCGTGGTTGAGGGGCTCGCCGGTCATGCCGGCCGCCAGGTTGGTGACCAGGGAGATGCCCAGCACCTCGGCGCCCGCCTCGCGTGCGGCGATGGCCTCCAGGACCGTGGACATGCCGACCAGGTCCGCGCCGATGACGCGGGCCATGCGGATCTCGGCCGGGGTCTCGTAGTGCGGGCCGGGGAACTGCGCGTAGACGCCCTCCTCCAGGGAGGGGTCGATCTCCTTGCACAGGGCGCGCAGGCGGGGGGAGTACAGGTCGGTCAGGTCGACGAAGTTGGCGCCGACGATCGGGGAGGTCGCCGTCAGGTTGATGTGATCGCTGATCAGGACCGGCTGGCCGGGGCGCATGCCCTCGCGCAGACCGCCGCAGCCGTTGGTGAGGACCACCGTCTTGCAGCCGGCGGCGACGGCGGTGCGGACGCCGTGGGCCACGGCGGCGACGCCACGGCCCTCGTAGTAGTGGGTGCGGCCCAGGAAGACCAGGGCGCGCTTGTCACCGATGGAGTACGAGCGGATCTTGCCGCCGTGCCCCTCGACGGCCGGCGGGGGGAAGCCGGGCAGCTCGGTGACCTGGAACTCGGCGTCGGGTGCGCCCAGGGCGTCGACGGCCGGAGCCCAGCCGGAGCCCATCACGAGGGCGACGTCGTGGGTCTCGGCGCCGGTCAGTTCGCGCAGGCGCGCGGCGGCGGCGTCGGCGGCGGCGTACGGGTCGCCCTGGATGTCGTCCGGAAGAAGAGATGCGTTCACGTGGACGAGAGTAGCCGCTCTTCGCCTACGCGCGTAGATGACAGACGTCACGGGATGGCGATCGTTGTCTTGTCGTTTCCGACGAGGCCCGCGTCAGGGGGGACGCCGGGGCCGGCAGGGTCAGCAGGGACGTTTACGGAGTTCCATCACATAGTCGTGGGGCGCCCCGGCGGACTCCGCCGCGTCGGCGATCTCGCCCAGGTAGCGGGCGGAGGGCAGGCCGCCCTCGTAGGCGTTGAGCACGTACGTCCACGCCGCCTCCTCGCCGTCCAGGGTGTGCACGCGCACCCGTACCCGGCGGTAGACGTCGTCGCCGACGCCCTCCCACCGGTCGAGGGACTCCTCGTCCAGGGGTGCGATGTCGTACAGCCCGACGAAGACCTGCGCGAGCGGATCCTCGACGATCGTCGCGAGCGCGCCCTCCCAGCCCAGGTGCTCGCCTCCGAACGTCAGCCGCCAGCCGTTCAGCCAGCCCGTGGCGCGCAGCGGGGAGTGCGGGGCGCGGAAGGACATCAGGCGCGCGTCGAGGTTGCCGGCGTACGCGGCATAGAGCGACATGGACAGAGCGTACGGCAGGGAAAGTCGCGTCACTCGCGCCCCGTACGACACTCGCGTGCGCCCCCGGGCAGTAGCACCTTGAAGCGTGCGGGACAATGGGGTACGTGACTCGGATCGTGATCATCGGTGGCGGACCCGGCGGATACGAGGCGGCCCTGGTAGCCGCCCAGCTCGGTGCGGAGGTGACCGTCGTCGACTGCGACGGTCTGGGCGGAGCGTCGGTGCTGACCGACTGCGTGCCGTCGAAGACGCTCATCGCTACGGCCGAGGTGATGACCACCTTCGACTCGTCGTACGAGGAGCTCGGGATCATCGTCGCCGACGACACCCCGCCGCTGGAGCAGGCGGCTCGGGTGGTCGGCGTGGACCTGGGGAAGGTCAACCGCCGGGTGAAGCGGCTGGCCCTCGCCCAGTCCCACGACATCACCGCCTCCGTCACCCGCGCCGGCGCCCGGGTCATGCGCGGGCGCGGCCGGCTGGAGGGCATGCAGGCCCTCGACGGGTCCCGGAAGGTCGTCGTCACCGCCGCCGACGGCACCGAGGAGACCCTCACCGCCGACGCCGTCCTCATCGCCACCGGCGGTCACCCGCGCGAGCTGCCCGACGCCCAGCCCGACGGCGAGCGCATCCTGAACTGGACCCAGGTCTACGACCTCACCGAGCTGCCGGAAGAGCTGATCGTTGTCGGCTCCGGCGTGACCGGTGCCGAGTTCGCCGGTGCCTATCAGGCGCTGGGGTCCAAGGTCACCCTCGTCTCCTCCCGGGACCGCGTGCTGCCGGGTGAGGACCCCGACGCCGCCGCCGTGCTGGAGGACGTCTTCCGGCGCCGCGGCATGAACGTCATGGCCCGCTCCCGTGCCGCCTCCGCCAAGCGGGTCGGGGACCGGGTGGAGGTCACGCTGGCCGACGGCCGGGTCATCAGCGGCACCCACTGCCTCATGGCCGTCGGCGCCATCCCGAACAGCGCCGGGCTCGGCCTGGAGGGGGCCGGCGTGAAGCTGCGCGACTCGGGTCACATCTGGACCGACAAGGTGTCCAGGACGACCGCTCCCGGCGTGTACGCGGCCGGTGACGTGACCGGAGTCTTCGCGCTCGCCTCCGTCGCCGCCATGCAGGGACGTATCGCCATGTACCACTTCCTCGGCGACGCGGTGGCCCCGCTGAACCTGAAGACGGTCTCGTCGAACGTCTTCACCGACCCCGAGATCGCGACCGTCGGCTACACGCAGGCGGACGTGGACGCGGGCAAGATCGACGCCCGGGTGGTGAAGCTGCCGTTGCTGCGCAACCCGCGCGCGAAGATGCAGGGCATCCGGGACGGCTTCGTGAAGATCTTCTGCCGTCCGGGTACGGGCATCGTGGTCGGCGGTGTGGTCGTGGCGCCCCGCGCCTCGGAACTGATCCACCCCATCTCGATCGCCGTCGACAACAATCTGACGGTCGAACAGATCGCGAACGCGTTCACGGTGTACCCCTCCCTTTCGGGGTCGATCGCGGAGGTGGCCCGCCAGCTCCACACCCGCAAGGCCGGCGTGGAGGCCTGACGGCCGGTTTCGACTTCCCGCTGGTCACGGGGAGTTGCCGCGTTTGCGTACGGCATAGTCGGGGCGGATAGGTCCTATACCACTTCCCGCCCTGCCATGCGAACAACTTCTGTTATTCGGCGCAAACTGCTGAAACCAGACGGTCGCTGGGGTTACTGTCAGTTTCGTGTTCGCTGCTGAACGTCGCCAATTGATCCTCGAAATGGTGCGAGCGAACGGTGCCGTGTCGCTCCGTGAGCTCGCCCGCGTCGTCCAGACCTCCGAAGTGACCGTACGGCGGGACGTGCGGGCACTGGAGGCAGAAGGACTCCTCGACCGCCGGCACGGCGGTGCGGTACTGCCGGGCGGGTTCACGCGGGAGTCCGGCTTTCCGCAGAAGTCCCATCTCGCGACCGCCGAGAAGACGGCCATCGCCGACCTCGCGGCGGGCCTCGTCGAAGAAGGCGAGGCCATCGTGGTCGGTGCCGGTACGACCACGCAGGAGCTGGCCCGCCGGCTCGCGCGGGTGCCGGGGCTGACCGTCGTCACCAACTCGTTGTTGGTCGCCCAGGCGTTGGCCCATGCCAACCGGGTGGAGGTCGTGATGACCGGCGGCACCCTGCGCGGCTCCAACTACGCCCTCGTCGGCTCCGGCGCGGAGCAGTCCCTGCAGGGGCTGAGAGTGTCCAAGGCCTTCCTCTCCGGGAGCGGGCTCACCGCCGAACGCGGGCTGTCCACCTCCAACATGCTCTCGGCGTCCGTCGACCGGGCCCTCGTCCAGGCCGCCGCGGAGGTGGTGGTCCTCGCCGACCACACCAAGCTCGGCACGGACACGATGTTCCAGACCGTGCCGACCGACCTCATCACCCGCCTGGTCACCGACGAGCCTCCCGTCCACGACGACCGCGCCGCCACCGAGCTGCAGGCCCTTGCCGACCAGGGGGTGCAGATCGCCGTGGCGGGGGCGAACGGAGCCCCTCCGGGGGGTGAGCAGGCCCCGGCGCGGCGCGCTCCCCTGCCGGGGCCACGCAGGGGACATGTGGCCCTCCGCTCGGGGCCGGGGCTGGAGCCGACGGGGGTGGAGCGGGGGCGCGTCGCCGATCTGCGGCGGCGTTAGCTCTCCGGCTCGCGCCCCGCGGCGCGGCCGCCGATCGATACAGCCCCGCTCCCCTGGGGGAGTTACGGCCGGCCTTGCTGAAAACGGAACGCCCGGCAGACCGATCGAAGTCGGTCCACCGGGCGTCACGGTGAAGCGTGCCGTCAGTCCTTGATCTCACAGATCGCCGCGCCGGAGGTGACGGACGCGCCGACCTCCGCGCTCAGGCCCTTGATGGTGCCCGCCTTGTGGGCGTTCAGCGGCTGCTCCATCTTCATGGCCTCCAGGACGACGACCAGGTCGCCCTCCTTGACCTCCTGGCCCTCCTCGACCGCGACCTTGACGATCGTGCCCTGCATCGGGGAGGCGAGGGTGTCGCCGGAGGCGACGGGGCCGGACTTCTTGGCCGCGCGGCGCTTCGGCTTGGCGCCGGCCGCGAGGCCCGTGCGGGCCAGGGACATGCCGAGGGAGGACGGGAGGGAGACCTCCAGGCGCTTGCCGCCGACCTCGACGACGACCGTCTCGCGGCCCGTCTCCTCCTCCGCCTCGACATCGGCGGGGGCGGCGAACGGCTTGATCTCGTTGACGAACTCGGTCTCGATCCAGCGGGTGTGGACCGTGAACGGGTCGGTGGAGCCGGTGAGTTCGGGGGCGAACGCCGGGTCCTTGACCACCGCGCGGTGGAAGGGGATGGCGGTGGCCATGCCCTCGACCTGGAACTCGTCCAGGGCGCGGGCGGCGCGCTGGAGGGCTTCCTCGCGGGTGCGGCCGGTGACGATCAGCTTGGCGAGCAGGGAGTCCCAGGCGGGGCCGATCACGCTGCCGGACTCCACGCCGGCGTCCAGGCGGACGCCCGGGCCGGACGGCGGGGCGAACGTGGTGACCGTGCCCGGGGCGGGCAGGAAGTTGCGGCCGGGGTCCTCGCCGTTGATGCGGAACTCGAAGGAGTGGCCGCGCAGGGCCGGGTCGTCGTAGCCGAGTTCCTCGCCGTCGGCGATACGGAACATCTCGCGCACGAGGTCGATGCCGGTGACCTCCTCGGTGACCGGGTGCTCGACCTGCAGGCGGGTGTTGACCTCCAGGAAGGAGATCGTGCCGTCCTGGCCGACCAGGAACTCGCAGGTGCCCGCGCCCTCGTAGCGGGCCTCCTTCAGGATGGCCTTGGAGGCGCGGTACAGCTCGGCGACCTGCTCCTCGGAGAGGAAGGGCGCGGGGGCCTCCTCCACCAGTTTCTGGTGGCGGCGCTGCAGGGAGCAGTCACGGGTGGAGACGACGACCACGTTGCCGTGCTTGTCCGCCAGGCACTGGGTCTCCACGTGCCGGGGGCGGTCCAGGTAGCGCTCGACGAAGCACTCGCCGCGGCCGAAGGCGGCGACCGCCTCGCGGACGGCCGAGTCGTAGAGCTCGGGGACCTCTTCGAGGGTGCGGGCGACCTTCAGGCCGCGGCCGCCGCCGCCGAAGGCGGCCTTGATCGCGATGGGCAGGCCGTGCTGCTCGGCGAAGGCCACGACCTCCTCGGCGCCGCTCACCGGGTCGGGGGTGCCGGCCACCAGGGGGGCGCCGGCGCGCTGGGCGATGTGCCGGGCGGCGACCTTGTCGCCGAGGTCGCGGATCGCCTGCGGGGGCGGGCCGATCCAGATCAGGCCGGCGTCGAGGACGGCCTGAGCGAAGTCGGCGTTCTCCGAGAGGAAGCCGTACCCCGGATGGATGGCGTCCGCGCCGGACTCGCGGGCGGCGTTCAGGACCTTTTCGATGTCCAGGTAGCTGGTGGCCGGGGTGTCACCGCCCAGGGCGAACGCCTCATCCGCGGCGCGGACATGCAGAGCGTCCCGGTCCGGGTCGGCGTAGACGGCCACGCTCGCGATCCCGGCGTCCCGGCAGGCCCGGGCCACGCGGACAGCGATTTCGCCACGGTTGGCGATGAGCACCTTGCGCACGATTGAGGCTCCCTCCTTGAAACAAGCCGAGTTTAGGGACTGCCGACACGGCACTTCGACCCATCCCCAATGGTGAGCTTGCCCACACGGAGCGTGATTCGAGGCGCGCTCGACCCGCGAAAAGCCTTGTCGCACCTCGGTACGCAGGGCTCCTCCCGGAAACCCTAGCCCCGTCATGTGGTCAAGGTCTCTGTGAGGGCGTGCTGCGGCCCACTCGGTTTCTTTGTCGAGTCCCTACGAATGGCCCAATGATTCTTTGCTGCTGCGCGAACCCTTGTCCCGGGGTTTACCCGTTAGTAGCGTTCACGACGACTCGAACGTACCTGGAGTAACAGCAGCGTGGCTTGAGAGTGGGTGGGGACCGGTGGTGCGCAGACCGGTGGCATGGGTCGTGGCGGTCGTTCTTCTGGCGGAGGCGTTCTTCATCGCGGCGCTGAACTGGTTCCTCGGCGTGGTCGTCGACCGGCAGAAGATGTCCCTGGCCGGCCTCGATCCGAACGTGATGTCGATGTCCTCGAAGATCGGCGGGCTCGTCTTCGGCCTCTACTTCGCGCTGTGCGCGCTGGTGGCCCTCCTGGTCGCGATACGCAACCGCGCCCCCGCGGGCTTCGGCCGCGTCCTGCTGATCAGCGCTGCGGTCGTGCACGGCCTGCTGGGCGCCTTCGCCTGGGGCCTGGTCGGCTGGACGGCGTTCCTGTTCATGGTGGTGGTGCTCGGCCTCGTCGTCCTGCTCCTGATGACGTACGACCGTGACGGCGGCCCGCAGCCGGCCGCCCCCGGCGACGGGGCGGGGGCGGGAGGGGGCCCGGAGGCCGCCGCAGAGCCGGCCGAGGTCCCGGCCGGCTCGGCCGCACCCGCCCCCCGTACGGACGAGCCGCAGGACGGGGACGGCGGGGACGACGAGCCGCAGGACGCCGTGCCCGCCCAGGTCACTCGGCCGGTGACCACAACTCCGTGATGCCGACGCCCAGTTCGGCCAGCAGCTTGCGCACCAGGGGCAGGCTGATGCCGATCACGTTGCCGTGGTCGCCCTCGATGCCCTCGATGAACGGCGCCGAACGGCCGTCCAGGGTGAAGGCCCCGGCGACGTAGAGGGGTTCGCCGGAGGCCACGTACGCCGCGATCTCCTCGTCGGTCGGTTCGCCGAAGCAGACCACGGTGGAGGCGATGCCGGAGACGTACCGCTTGGCGCTCGTGTCCCAGACGCAGTGGCCCGTCTGGAGGGTCCCGGCGCGCCCGCGCATCGCCTTCCAGCGGGCGGTCGCCTCCTCGGCGTCGGCGGGCTTGCCGAGGGCGTGCCCGTCCAGCTCCAGCACCGAGTCGCAGCCGATCACCAGGGCGCCCTGCGCCTCCGGCTTCGCCGCCACCACCGAGGCCTTCGCCTCGGCCAGGGCGAGCGCCAGCTCCGCCGGGGTGGGGGCGGTGAGGGCGTCTTCGTCGACGCCGCTCACGATCACCTCGGGCTCGAGGCCGGCCTGCCTCAGGAGGCCCAGGCGGGCGGGGGACCGGGAGGCGAGGATCAGGCGTCGGCGTGGCTTGGCAGTCATGCGGTCAGACTAGCCCCGTCGCCGCGCTAGCTCAGGCCGACCACGACCATGGTCAGGATCATGGCCAGGGCCATGAGAAAGCCGAGCCGCCGGAGCATGTCATGCGCGTCGCGCATGTCCTCCGGCGGCTCGTCCTCGGGGTCTGACCACAGCATTCGTCCAGCGTGCGGCCGGGCGGAGGCCGGGCGCCTGAGTACTGCTACTCAAGTTGGAGCGTTGCGCCTCAGCTCGGCCAGTAGGTGCGGGTCCAGGACGCCGGCCCGGGCTTGGGCAGATGGGCGGCGGCGATCCTGCCCGGGTCGGACCACGCGTCCCTCGGGCCCTTCGCGCCGGGCGGTGTCGCTGCTGCCGCCGCGGCGCGGGCGCGGACCACCGCCAGGGCGGCGGCCAGCTCCTCCGGGGTCGGGTTGCCCCGTACGACTCTGATCGTCACAGCGGCTCCTTACAGGGGGATGTTGCCGTGCTTCTTCGGAGGCAGGGATTCCCGCTTCGTGCGCAGCTGACGCAGGCCGCGGACGATGTGCGCGCGGGTGTCGGACGGCATGATCACCGCGTCGATGTAGCCGCGCTCGGCCGCGATGTAGGGGTTGAGGAGGGTGTCCTCGTACTCCTGGATCAGCCGGGCCCGGGTGGCCTCGCCGTTTCCGGCGGACTCCGCCTCGGCGATGGTGCGGCGGTGCAGGATGTTGACGGCGCCCTGGGCACCCATGACGGCGATCTGGGCGGTCGGCCAGGCCAGGTTGAGGTCGGCGCCCAGGTGCTTGGAGCCCATGACGTCGTAGGCGCCGCCGAAGGCCTTGCGGGTGATGACCGTGATGAGCGGGACGGTGGCCTCGGCGTAGGCGTAGATCAGCTTGGCGCCGCGCCGGATGATGCCGGTGTGCTCCTGGTCGACGCCCGGCAGGAAGCCGGGGACGTCCACGAAGGTCAGCACCGGGATGTTGAAGGCGTCGCAGGTGCGCACGAACCGGGCGGCCTTCTCGGAGGCGTCGATGTCCAGGCAGCCGGCGAACTGCATCGGCTGGTTGGCGACGATGCCGACGGGGTAGCCCTCGACACGCCCGAAGCCGGTGACCATGTTCGGCGCGAACAGCGCCTGGGTCTCGAAGAACTCGCCGTCGTCCAGGACGTGTTCGACCACCGTGCGGATGTCGTACGGCTGGTTCGCGCTGTCCGGGACGACGGTGTCCAGCTCGCGGTCCTCGTCGGTGACGGTGAGGTCCGCCTCCTCCGGGAACACCGGGGCCTCGCTGAGGTTGTTGGACGGCAGGTACGACAGCAGCTGCTTGACGTACTCGATGGCGTCCTTCTCGTCGCCCGCCATGTGGTGGGCCACACCGGAGACCGCGTTGTGGGTGCGGGCGCCGCCCAGTTCCTCGAAGCCGACGTCCTCGCCGGTGACCGTCTTGATGACGTCGGGGCCGGTGATGAACATGTGCGAGGTCTGGTCGACCATGACCGTGAAGTCGGTGATGGCCGGGGAGTACACCGCGCCGCCCGCGCAGGGCCCGACGACCAGCGAGATCTGGGGGATGACTCCGCTGGCGTGGGTGTTGCGGCGGAAGATCTCGCCGTAGGCGCCCAGAGAGGCGACGCCCTCCTGGATCCGGGCGCCGCCGGAGTCGTTGATGCCGATGACCGGGCAGCCGGTCTTCAGCGCGAAGTCCATGACCTTGACGATCTTCTGGCCGTAGACCTCGCCGAGGGCGCCGCCGAAGACGGTGAAGTCCTGCGAGAAGACGGCGACGGGCCGTCCGTCGACGGTGCCGTACCCGGTGACGACACCGTCGCCGTACGGCCGGTTCCGCTCCAGGCCGAAGTTCGTGGACCGGTGCCGGGCGAACTCGTCGAGCTCGACGAAGGAGCCCTCGTCGAGCAGCAGCTCGATCCGCTCACGGGCCGTCAGCTTGCCCTTGGCGTGCTGCTTTTCGACGGCGCGTTCCGAGCCGGCGTGCGTCGCCTCGTGGATGCGGCGCTGGAGATCCGCGAGCTTGCCCGCGGTGGTGTGGATATCGATCCCTTGAGTCTCGTGGATCTCTTGACGCTCTTCCGGCTCGGACATCGGGATGCGGCTCCCTGCCTGCTCAAAAGGGGGGACGGTTACTCATCCGTAGAGTAGTGCTGGGCCTGTGGGTCGGCAGTGCGGCGTTTCCCACACCTAGGGTGACTTGCATGACGCCGCACAATGCATCAGACGACAGCCGCTGGTCCGACCTGGACCGTCCGCCCCTGAACGCCGCGGCACTGCGGCGCGCGCTGGTCGGGGAGGGGAGGCTGTACAGCGCGGTGGACGTGGTGCAGCGCACCGGCTCCACCAACTCCGACCTGGTCGCCCGGGCCGCCGCCGGGAAGGCGGACGAGGGGGCGGTGCTGGTGGCGGAGGAACAGACGGCGGGCAAGGGGCGCCTGGACCGACGGTGGACGGCGCCGGCGCGCTCGGGATTGTTCTTCTCCGTCTTCCTGCGGCCCGCCGAGGTGCCGGTGGCCCGGTGGGGCTGGCTGCCGCTGCTCACGGGCGTCGCCGTGGCGACCGGGCTGTCCCGGGCGGCGGGCGTGGACACGGCCCTGAAGTGGCCGAACGACCTGCTGGTGACCGTGGCGGGCGAGGAGCGCAAGGCCGGGGGCATCCTCGCCGAGCGGGCCGGTGAGGACGGTGTGGTCATCGGCGTCGGCATCAACGTCACGCTCCGGGCGGAGGAACTGCCGGTGCCGCAGGCGGGGTCGCTGGCGCTGGCGGGCGCGGTGAGCACGGACCGCGATCCGCTGCTGCGGGCGGTGCTGCGGGCACTGGAGGACTGGTACGGGCGGTGGCGGGACGCCGGGGGCGACCCCGCGGTGAGCGGTCTGCAGGAGACGTACGCGGCGGGCTGCGCGACGCTCGGGCGCACCGTGCGGGCCGAGCTGCCCGGGGAGCGTTCGATCGTGGGCGAGGCGGTGGCGGTCGACGGGGACGGGCGGCTGGTCATCGCCACGGGGGCGGGCGTGCAGGAGCCCGTGGGGGCGGGGGACATCGTGCACCTGCGTCCTGCGTAGGGGTACGGCGGTGGCGGCGCGACCAGCCGTGACGGAGCCGCGGTCGGCGACGGACGGGGCACCCCCGGACCTGCCCCGATGCGGGGCTCTGGGGGCGCAGCCCCCGGGGTGGCCCGGCACTGGCACCGGGAAGCGCGGCCGGTGCGGGGAGGTGGACCGTCGGCCGGACCCGACGGAGTGAGCTGGCGCACACCTGCCGTAGAGTTGAGGCCGGTCGATACCTGACCGCGGCAGATCGGAAGGGCAGCAGGCGTGACCGTCGACGACACGGGCTCCGGCGCGGACGCGGACGGCCGGGTGGACCCTCTCCAGGAGCGGGGGGACGCCCACGCCGCCGAACCCGGCGAGGACCCGCTGGCCTTGCGTCTCGAACAGCTCATCCTGGGCGCCGAGCGCCGCTACACGCCGTTCCAGGCGGCCCGCAGCGCCGGTGTCTCCATGGAGCTGGCGTCCCGGTTCTGGCGGGCCATGGGCTTCGCCGACATCGGGCAGGCCAAGGCGCTCACCGAGGCCGACGTGCTCGCTCTGCGCCGGCTCGCCGGTCTCGTCGAGGCGGGGCTGCTCAGCGAGGCCATGGCGGTGCAGGTGGCCCGGTCCACCGGGCAGACCACCGCCCGTTTGGCCGAGTGGCAGATGGATTCCTTCCTGGAGGGCCTGACCGAGCCGCCCGAGCCCGGGATGACCCGCACCGAGGTGACGTACCCGATCGTCGAGCTGCTCCTGCCCGAGCTGGAGGAGTTCCTGGTCTACGTCTGGCGCCGCCAGCTCGCCGCCTCGGCCGGCCGGGTCGTGCAGTCGGCGGACGACGAGGAGATGGTCGACCGGCGGCTCGCCGTCGGCTTCGCCGACCTCGTCGGGTTCACCCGGCTGACCCGCCGGATGGAGGAGGAAGAGCTCGGCGAGCTGGTCGAGGCGTTCGAGACCACCGCCGCCGACCTGGTGGCCGCGCGCGGCGGACGGCTCATCAAGACCCTCGGCGACGAGGTGCTGTACGCGGCGGACGACTCCGGTACGGCCGCGGACATCGCGCTGCGGCTGGTGGAGACGCTGGCGAACGACGAGACGATGCCCGAGCTGCGGGTCGGCATGGCGTTCGGCACGGTCACCACGCGCATGGGTGATGTGTTCGGTACGACGGTGAACCTGGCCTCCCGGCTGACGTCGATAGCCCCCCGGGACGCCGTGCTGGTGGACAGCGCCTTCGCCGAGGAGCTGATCCGCACCGGCGAGGCGCCCGCCTCCGAGGCGGAGGCGGCCGAGGCCGCGGCGGCCGCCGAGAAGGAGGGCGAGGAGCCGCCGAAGTACCGCTTCGCGCTGCAGCCGATGTGGCAGCGCCCGGTGCGTGGGCTCGGCGTGGTCGAGCCCTGGCTGCTGGCCCGCCGCGACGGTCAGCCGTAGCACCCGTGGTCCGCTAGCGGCCGGCACCGTCGACCGCGTCCACGCACAGGCCCAGCACCGGTACGCACAGCCCGCCCGGGCCCTCCGGGTCCGTCGTGCCGTGGGTGGGCGCGGGGGTGGTCGGCGTGGGCCGGGTCGTCGTCGGGGCCGGGCGCGGGGCGGACGTCGTCGCCGGGGGCCGCGGTGTCGTGCCCGGGGTGGAGGCCGCAGCGGTCGGGAGGCCGGTCGCGGTCGGTACGGCGGTGCCCCCGGCCGGTTCCGTGGGCGCGGCCGGACCGCTGGGTGCGGCCGTGGGTGTCGGCGCGGGGCTCCTGCCGCCCATGACGGACGTCGGCGAGGGCAGGGCGGTGGGGCCGGCGAGGACCGTGGCGTCGGTGTGCGCCGCGTGGTCCGTGGCGCCGTCGCCCGCGCCGCCGCGGGGCTCGGCCTCCGCCGTGCCCGGGGCGCCGACCCCCGACTCCGACGAGACCCGGACCAGGCTGAGCACGCCCGCCGCCAGGGCGAGCCCGCCGGCGGCGAGCAGTACCTTGCGGGGGCGCGGTTTGCGGTGCCGCCCGCGCCGTACGGGCCCTTCTTCCTCAGCTTCCGTACGGGCCTGTGCACGTATCGGTGCCATGGTTCCCCTCCCCGGTTCCCCTTCCCGGCCACGCCCCGGGCGTGCCGTGGCGGACGCACGCTATGCGCTCCCGTGGGCGATGTGGGGTGAGACGGCCGGGATGTCACTCGAACGGGCGTAGCCCCCTGGACTTTCCCGGGATCGGGTGCGGCTGCGATGATCGGGGCCGACAGTGCGTTAACCCGCGTTAACAGGCGAGCGGAGGGTGTCATGGGCGAGGAGCGGTTCGGGGAGTTCGTGCTGGTACGGCGGCACGGTCATGTCGCGGAGCTGGTCATGGACCGGCCCAAGGCCATGAACGCCGTCTCCACGGAGATGGCCCGCTCCCTCTCCGCCGCGTGCACGGCGCTGGCCGGCGACCGGGACGCGCGTGTGGTGGTCCTGACCTCGTCCCACGAGCGGGCGTTCTGTGTCGGCGCGGACCTGAAGGAGCGCAACTCCTTCAGCGACGCGGATCTGCGGCGCCAGCGGCCGGTGACGCGCGGCGCGTACACCGGGGTGCTGGAGCTGCCGATGCCGACGATCGCGGCGGTGCACGGGTTCGCGCTGGGCGGGGGTTTCGAACTGGCCCTGTCCTGCGACCTGATCGTGGCCGACGGTACGGCGGTGGTGGGGCTGCCGGAGGTGTCCGTGGGGGTGATTCCCGGCGGCGGCGGTACGCAGCTGCTGCCGCGCCGGGTCGGGGCCGCGCGGGCGGCCGAGCTGATCTTCTCCGCACGGCGGGTGGAGGCGGCGGAGGCGGCCGAGCTGGGGCTGGTCGACCGGGTGGTGGAGGAGGGGCGCGACCGCGAGGAGGCGTTGTCCATGGCCGCCGGTATCGCCGCCAACTCGCCGGTCGGGCTGCGCGCCGCCAAGCGGGCCCTGCGACTGGGGCACGGACTTGATCTGCGGGCGGGTCTCGAGGTCGAGGACGCCGCGTGGCGCACCGTGGCGTTCTCCGGGGACCGGGCGGAGGGCGTGGCGGCCTTCAACGAGAAGCGCAAGCCGGAGTGGCCGGGCGAGTGAAGCGCTCCGAAAGGCGCGCGGGACCGGTGATCCACCTGATCGCACCACCAATGTCCCGAATCCCGTAAATCATCCCTAACCTGGAGTAATGGGCGAGGACAAGCGGCTGGCAGCAGTCGTGGCGCTGGCGCAGGGCATGGCGGCGGCGCACACCCCGGCAGGGGCATGGCAGGCCGCCGCGCTCGGCGCCTGCCGAGCGCTGGACGGCAGCTTCGCCGCGCTGTCGGTGTGGGAGCGGGAGCTCGGCCGGCTGCGGGTCCTGGTGAACGTGGGGGACCGGCGCCCGGACGAGGAGGAGTTCCCCGAGTCCGAGGCCTACCCGGTGCACCAGTTCCCGGAGATCACCGAGTTCCTGCACGAGAGGTGGGCCGGAGGGGGCGGGGCGAACGCGTGGGTGGAGACCGCCGAGGGGACCGCCACCGGCACCCCCGGTTACTTCCACCGGCGGGTCGCCGCCCTGCGCCGCCGCGGCCGGGGCTGTTGCGTGGTCGCGCCGGTCGTGCTGCACGGCAGGGCCTGGGGCGAGTTGTACGTCGCCCGCGCCGTCCGGGCCCCCGTGTTCGACCGGGCCGACGCCGACTTCGCGACCGTGCTGGCCGCCGTCGTCGCCGCCGGGCTCGCGCAGACCGAGCGGCTGGAGGAGGCTCGCCGGCTCGCCTACACCGACGCGCTCACCGGACTCGCCAACCGCCGGGCCGTGGACGTACGCCTGGAGGAGGCGGTCGAGCGGCACCGTACGGAGGGCGTGGTCGTCAGCCTCGTCGTCTGCGATCTGAACGGGCTGAAGCGGGTGAACGACACGCTCGGGCACGCCGTCGGCGACCGGCTGCTGGAACGCTTCGGCTCGGTGCTGTCGTTGTGCGGTGCCATGGTGCCGGGGGCGCTGGTCGCGCGGCTCGGCGGGGACGAGTTCTGTCTGCTGGCCGTCGGGCCGCCCGCCGACGATGTCGTCAAGGCCGCCGACGAACTGTGCCGGAGAGCAGGGGAGTTGGAGCTGGGCGAAGGTGTGGCGTGCGGGGTCGCCTCGACCCAGGATCCGATCGGGGAGGTGCGGGACGCGCGCCGGCTGTTCCGGCTCGCCGACGCCGCCCAGTACCGGGCCAAGGCCCTGGGCGCCGACCGGCCGGTGGTGGCGGGGCGGGAGGGGCCGGAGGATCCGGTCGTACGGTTGGCCGACGAGCCGCCGCACATGGCGCCTGCCGAGCGGCGCCGGTTCCGCGGGCGCCGGCCGTAGGCCGGGGTCCCCACGGCTGAGGCGAAGCCCACACGGATCGGTAAGGGTCGCTCCCGTACTCCACTAGTGACATCTCCGCATTCACTGCGTACGCTCCTGAATATGGATATGCACACTGTGGTGGTGGGGACGTCGGGTGTCACGGCGTCCGACGTGCTCGCCGTGGCGCGCGGCGGTGCCCGCGTCGAGCTGTCGGCGGAAGCGGTGGCGGCCCTCGCGGCGGCCCGCGAGATCGTGGACGCGCTGGCGGCCAAGCCGGACCCGGTCTACGGCGTCTCGACCGGCTTCGGCGCCCTGGCGACCCGGCACATCAGCCAGGAACTGCGCGCCCAGCTGCAGCGCAACATCGTCCGCTCGCACGCCGCCGGCATGGGCCCGCGGGTCGAGCGCGAGGTCGTACGGGCCCTGATGTTCCTGCGGCTGAAGACCGTCTGCTCCGGGCACACCGGCGTCCGGCCCGAGGTCGCGCAGACCATGGCGGACGTGCTCAACGCCGGGATCACCCCGGTCGTGCACGAGTACGGCTCCCTCGGCTGCTCCGGCGACCTGGCCCCGCTGTCCCACTGCGCCCTGACCCTCATGGGCGAGGGGGACGCGGAGGGGCCCGACGGCACCGTCGCCCCCGCCGGTGAGCTGCTCGCCGAGCACGGGATCAAGCCGGTCGAGCTGCGCGAGAAGGAGGGCCTGGCCCTCCTCAACGGCACCGACGGCATGCTCGGCATGCTGGTCATGGCCCTCGCCGACCTCGACACCCTCTACAAGTCCGCCGACGTCACCGCCGCCCTCAGCCTGGAGGCGCTGCTCGGCACCGACAAGGTGCTGGCGCCCGAGCTGCACGCGATCCGCCCGCACCCGGGGCAGGGCGCCTCCGCCGCCAACATGCTGGCGGTGCTGAAGGGTTCGCAGCTCACCGGGCACCACCAGGACGACGCCCCGCGCGTCCAGGACGCCTACTCCGTGCGCTGTGCCCCGCAGGTCGCCGGTGCCGGGCGCGACACCATGGCGCACGCCCGGCTGGTCGCCGAGCGGGAGCTGGCCTCCGCGGTCGACAACCCGGTCGTGCTGCCCGACGGCCGTGTGGAGTCCAACGGCAACTTCCACGGCGCGCCCGTGGCCTACGTCCTGGACTTCCTCGCCATCGCGGCGGCCGACCTCGGCTCCATCGCCGAGCGCCGCACCGACCGGCTGCTGGACAAGAACCGCAGCCACGGTCTGCCGCCGTTCCTCGCCGACGACGCCGGAGTCGACTCCGGGCTGATGATCGCCCAGTACACGCAGGCCGCGCTCGTCAGCGAGATGAAGCGGCTCGCCGTACCGGCCTCCGCGGACTCCATCCCGTCCTCCGCCATGCAGGAGGACCACGTGTCCATGGGCTGGTCCGCCGCGCGCAAGCTGCGCACCGCGGTCGGCAACCTCACCCGGATCATCGCCGTCGAGCTGTACGCGGCCACCCGCGCCATAGAGCTGCGCGAGGGCCTCACCCCGGCGCCCGCCTCCCAGGCCGTGATCGAGGCCGTGCGCGCCGCCGGTGTGCAGGGCCCGGGCCCGGACCGGTTCCTGGCGCCCGACCTGGCCGCCGCCGACGCGTTCGTGCGCGGCGGTCACCTCGTCACCGCGGTGGAGGCCGTCACCGGCCCGCTGCAGTAACGTCTCCGCACAACACCAGGGACCCTGCCGTGTGCAGGGTCCCTGGTGTTGTGTCACTTCAGCTTGGCCTGCTGCGCGGTGACGACCTCGGGCGACACGGTGTACGCCTTCCTGGCCATGATGGCGCCCAGGTTCGTCGTGACATAGACCGACAGGGTCTTCCGTCGTACGAGGCCAGGGTGACCGTGGTGATGTCGCGGTCCAGCGACTTGTGCATCGTCTCCTCGAACTTCCCCTCGTCGAGGTCGTCCAGGGAGGTCGGCTTGGCCGCCGCGTCGGCCGGCGGGAGCCCGCTCATCACACGGGCCGGCGGCCGGCAGGAGGCGCTGCCGGTGGTGATGGCCCTGGCCCGGGTGGCCGGCACCGCCGCCACCTTGAACCCGGGCACCTCGCCCTCGGCGATGATCAGCTTCTTCCCCGCCGGATGCATCCCCGCCCGAGCAGCCCGTGACAAGGGCGAACGACAGCGCGCCGACAGCTGCCGCGGCGCACAGCCGCACGCCCGATGATCTCTTCATGGGCGCACCATGAGGGAAACGTCAAAGGATCGTCAACGGCGATTAAAAGCCCAGGCGTTCGCGGCGCACCGAATACATCACGAAGCCGGCACCGACGCCGAGGAAGAGGGTGCCGCCGACGACGTACGGCGTGGTGTCGATGCTTCCGGTGTCGGCGAGTTCGGTGTCGTCCGCCGCCTCCCGCGCGGTCTCGGCGGTCGCCTGCGACACCGCCCTGGCCTGCTGGGTCAGGTGCGCGGCGGAGGTTTCCGTACTCGCTCTCGCCGCCGAGTCCGCCGAGGAGTCCTGCGAGGCGTTCGCGGACGGGACGAACCACAGTGCGCACAGCAGAGTGCCCGCGGCGGTGGCGGTCAGCAGCGGACGGCGAGCGGATGACACGGAATATCGATCCCCTTGTGACGCTGGCGAATTGGCCGTGGGCAGCGATGTTAGTGAAAGTGGCGGGTCACAGGAAAGTCACGGGAGGTTTCAGTCGTACGCTCGCGCCATGAACGCTGAAGAGACATCACGTTTTGTACGGCTTCGGGTGGAGCTGGTCCTCGAGGTGCAGGACGAGGACGAGGTCACCAAGGCCGCGCTGCGCCGGCTCGCCGCGGACCCGGAGCTGCCGGAGGCGGAGCGGACCCAGGCCGAGGGCGCTGTGACGGAAGACACCGCGGAGGCCCTGGCGTATCTCGTGGACCCGTTCGACCTGGTCGGCGAGGTGCCCGGGGTGGAGCTCCAGCAGGCGTCCTGGTCGAGTGAGCGGATCGACTACGACCCGGACTCGCCGGACTGGGACCTGGACGAGGAAGATGGGGGCGACGACGAAGAAGAAGAGGACGGCATCGGCTGAGCGTCACGGGGCACTCCTGACCCCGGACGGCAACCGCCGTCCGGGGTTTCGTCGTCTCAGGGGACGCACGGACCGACTCCCGCACCACGCCGCGGACGTGGTGTGCCCCACAGATCCACTGGATCCGGAACGGGACGGTACGGCCGTAGCGTTGAGGGTTCTTACGGGGGCTCTAGGGGTTTCTGGCGACTCGGCAACGATGGAGAAGCGTGTGATGACGGACAGTAAGCGGCGCAAGGGCCTGATGGCCGCGTCCGCACTGCTCGGCGGTGTCCTGGCCCTCACGGGCTGTTCCGGCGGCGGCAAGACCAAGTCGTCCGACCAGTCCTCCCAGGCCCAGGCCGACGCGGCGGCGGCGAAGAAGTCCTCGCAGGCGCAGATCACGATCACGCCGAAGGACGGCTCGAACAACGCGTCGATCAACAACTCCGCCACCGTCACCGTCACCAAGGGCACCCTCACCGGCGTCACCATGACCACCCAGGACGGCAAGGCCGTCGCCGGTCAGCTCTCCGCCGACAGGACGAGCTGGAAGCCCACCGCCCAGCTGCAGCGCTCCACCACCTACAAGGTCGCCGCGGAGGCCAAGGACGCCCAGGGCCGCATAGCCAACGAGAACGCGTCCTTCACCACCGTCTCCCCGGCCAACAGCTTCATCGGCACCTTCACCCCGGACGACGGCGCCACGGTCGGCGTCGGCATGCCGGTCTCGATCAACTTCGACAAGGCGATCACCAACAAGGCGGCCGTGCAGAAGGGCGTCACGGTCACCTCCAGCAGCGGCCAGGAGGTCGCCTGCCACTGGTTCAACGCCAACCGCATGGACTGCCGCCCGGAGCAGTACTGGAAGGAAGGCTCCACCGTCACCCTGAAGCTCGCCCTCGACGGCGTCCAGGGCGCGCCCGGCCTGACCGGCGTCCAGCAGAAGACGGTCACCTTCCACATCGGCCGCAACCAGGTCTCCTACGTCGACGCGAAGACCAAGCAGATGAAGGTCACGCAGGACGGCAAGGTCGTCAAGACCATCCCGATCTCCGCCGGCGCCCCCGAGCACACCACCTACCAGGGCCAGATGGTGATCTCGGAGAAGTTCAAGCAGACCCGCATGAACGGCGCGACGGTCGGCTTCAAGGACTCCGACGGCAAGGGCGAGTACGACATCAAGGACGTGCCGCACGCCATGCGCCTGACCAACTCCGGCACCTTCATCCACGGCAACTACTGGGGTGCGCCCTCCGTCTTCGGCAGCGTCAACACCAGCCACGGCTGCGTCGGCCTGCAGGACGTCAAGGGCGCCGGCGACGCGAACACCCCGGCCGCCTGGTTCTACAGCCACTCCCTGATCGGTGACGTGGTCGTCGTCCAGAACACCGGCGACAAGACGGTCGCCCCGGACAACGGCCTCAACGGCTGGAACATGGACTGGGCCCAGTGGAAGGCCGGTTCGGCGGTCTGACGACCCGTCCACAGCTTCTCCGGTGCCGCCCCCAGGGGCGGCACCGGTGTTTGCGGGCCCGGCCACAGGCCTTCTCATGCATCTCTTATGCCGGGCTTAGGGCGCCGTCACGGTCCGCCCCTAGCTTGCGGCCATGTTCTTCACCTACCTGAGGCGCGAACTGCGCCGCCGCAGAAAGGCGGCCCTCGTCGTCGCCTCCGGCCTCGCGCTGGGCATCGCGCTGGTCATCGTCGTCAACTCCGTGTCCAGCGGCATGGGGAAGGCCCAGGACAAGGTCCTGCAGTCGCTGTACGGCCTGGGTACGGACATGACCGTCACCAAGGCGGCCACACCGACCGCGGACAGCTCCGGGCAGCCCCGCTTCCGCTTCGACGCCCGGAACAACGACGACAAGTCGTCCCAGAGCAGCGACCGGGTCCGGGTGCAGGGCTTCACCACCCTGGCCTCCACCACCGTCGACGAGGTGGCGGGCCAGAAGGGCGTCTCGCAGGCCGTCGGCGGGCTCAGCCTCAACGTCTTCCGCGTCGACGGCTCCTTCACCCGCGGCCAGTTCCGGCAGAGCGGCGGCAGCGGTGGCTTCCAGGGCGGCGGCGAGGGCGGGCAGCCGCAGGGTGAGGTCAAGGGCGGCGGCGCCGACTTCAACATCAACCAGTACACGGTCTACGGCACCGACGTCACCCACATCGGGCTCGGCCCGCTGACCTCCTCGAAGATCACCGGCGGCCGTACCTTCAAGTCCACCGAGACCGACGCCAAGGTGGCCGTGGCGGACTCGGCGTACGCCAAGACCAAGAAGTACAAGGTCGGCTCCACCGTCACCATCAGCGGCACCACGTTCACGGTCATCGGCATCGCCACCGCGAACAGCGGCGACTCGGCGGCCGACCTGTACGTCCCGCTGAAGCAGGCGCAGACCCTCGCCGGGGAGAAGGACAAGGTCACCACGATCTACGTCAAGGCGACCGACTCCCAGAAGATCGACCAGGTCAAGAGCGCCATCCAGAAGAACGTCTCCGGTACGACCGTCACCACCTCCTCCGACCTGGCGAAGACCGTCTCCGGTTCGCTGTCCACCGCCTCCTCCCTCGCCACCAAGGTCGGTACGTGGCTGTCCATCGCGGTGCTGGTGGCCGCGTTCCTGGTCGCGGGCCTGCTGACCTCCTCCGCGGTCTCCCGGCGCGTCCGCGAGTTCGGCACGCTGAAGGCGCTCGGCTGGAAGTCGGGCCGGGTGACCCGGCAGGTGGTCGGCGAGGCCGTCGTCAACGGCCTGGTCGGCGGCGCCCTCGGCATCGCCCTGGGCCTCGCGGGCGCGTACGCGGTCACGGCCGCCAGCCCGACGCTGCAGGCCCAGTTGGGCGGCGACAGCGGTGGCGGCGGCTTCGGCGGCGGGCCCGGTGGTGGCGGCTTCGGGGGCCCCGGCCGCCAGGCGGCCAAGTCCCTGGAGGTCGCCCTGACGGCCCCGGTCAGCGTCACGACGATCGCGCTGGCGGTGGTCCTGGCGGTGGCCGGCGGTCTCATCGCCGGTGCCTTCGGCGGCTGGCGCGCGTCCAGGCTCCGCCCGGCGGACGCGCTGCGCCGGGTCGAGTAGCCGAGGCCCACCGCGCAGCGCACCCGAAGCCCCCCGAACCCTCCCCAGGAGCCACCATGTACGAACTGACCAATGTGACCAAGCGCTATACAAGGGGCAAGGACACCGTCCACGCCCTCGACGGAGTCGACCTCGCCGTCTCCGACGGCGACCGGCTCGTCATCCAAGGCCCCACCGGTGGCGGAAAATCCACCCTCCTGCAGATGCTCGGCGGCCTCGACCGCCCCACCTCCGGCGAAGTCGTCCTGGACGGCATCGACCTGGCCAAGCTCAGTGAAGCCCGGCTGACAAGGGTCCGCAGCGAGAACATCGGCTTCGTCTTCCAGTCCTTCAACCTCATCCCCACCCTCACCGCCCAGGAGAACGTCGAGACGGCCCTCGTCCCGCTCGGCATCAAGGTCAGGGAGCGCCGCGAACTCGCCGCCGACGCACTGAAGTCCGTGGGTCTCGGCGAACGCCTCTCCCACCTCCCCGGCGAGATGTCCGGAGGACAGCAGCAGCGCGTCGCCATCGCCCGGGCCGTGGTGAAGAAGCCCAAGGTGCTGCTCGCCGACGAACCGACCGGCAACCTCGACGAGGGCATGCGCGACGAGATCATGGACGTACTCGAACGCCTGTGGAAGGAGCACGGGTTGACCTTCATCATGGTCACCCACGACTCCGCGATCGCGAAGAAGGCCCCGCGAGTGGCCACCATCCGCAAGGGAAAGATCACGGTAAGGGAGAACGCCGGCGCCTGACGCTTTGTTACAGCGATCCGCCCGCGACGTAACAGTTTTCCGTCGCTCTTTCTTACCGTCCTCTCATCCATTGAGACGTCTGATCACCCCCCGGCATACTGCGTGACCCGGGGGGTTCGACGTGCGTACCGAGGTGTGCACGTACGAGACCACCCCCGGCCGGGCGAACGGGGAATTCGCCGCCCGGTACTCCATCTCCAGGGGGAGAACTTGCGCAGACAAGTGAAAAGAGCTGCTGCGGCCGGTGTCGCCCCGGCCGCAGTCGTCGCCCTCGCAGCGGGTATGACCAGCCCGGCGTCGGCGAAGCCCGCGGAGCGCACGCCGACCGCCGCCTCCGCGCTCACCGCGAAGAGCCATGTCACGCTCATCACCGGAGACCGCGTCGCCCTCGACGCCAAGGGCCGCATCGTCGGCCTGCAGCGGGCCAGGGGCCGCGAGCACATACCCGTCCAGGTCCGCAGGACCGAGGGCCACACGCTGGTCGTCCCGGTCGACGCGGCCCGCCTGGTGGCCTCCGGCAAGCTGGACCAGCGCCTGTTCGACGTCACGGAGCTGAACAAGGCGGCGACCCGCCGGGCCCAGAAGGACGGTCTGAAGGTCATCGTCGCCTACACCGGCTCCGGGGCCGCCCGGGCCGCCCGGGCGGACGTCCGGGACGCGGGCCGTCTGCGCCGCAGCCTCAGCGCCCTCGACGCCGACGCCGTACAGGCGCCGGTCAAGGACACCGCCGGGCTGTGGCACGCCGTCACCCACGGGGACGACACCGCCGCCGGCATCGCGCACGTCTGGCTCGACGGCGTCCGCAAGGCCTCCCTCGACACGTCCGTGCCGCAGATCGGCGCCCCGGTCGCCTGGAAGGCCGGGTACACCGGCAAGGGCGTGAAGGTCGCCGTCCTGGACACCGGTGTGGACACCCGCCACCCGGACCTCAAGGACCAGGTGATCGCGTCCAGGAACTTCTCCGGCGCCGCCGACGCCACCGACCACTACGGGCACGGCACCCACGTCGCCTCCATCGTGGCGGGCACCGGCGCCAAGTCCGGCGGCAAGTACAAGGGAGTCGCCCCGGACGCCGAGATCCTCAACGGCAAGGTCCTGGACGACACCGGCTCCGGGGACGACTCCGGCATCCTGGCCGGCATGGAGTGGGCGGCCGCGCAGGGCGCCTCCGTCGTCAACCTCAGCCTCGGCGGCTACGACAGCCCCGGCATCGACCCGCTCGAGGCCGAGGTCGACAAGCTCTCCGCCACCAAGGGCATCCTGTTCGCGATCGCCGCCGGCAACGACGGCCCGCAGTCGATCAGTTCGCCGGGCAGCGCGGACGCCGCGCTCA
This sequence comes from Streptomyces sp. NPDC001093, assembly GCF_040298985.1. Classification (NCBI taxonomy): domain Bacteria; kingdom Bacillati; phylum Actinomycetota; class Actinomycetes; order Kitasatosporales; family Streptomycetaceae; genus Streptomyces; species Streptomyces sp. NPDC001093. The sequence goes on from NZ_JBEPBF010000020.1 coordinate 73,357, forward strand.
CCGTCGGCGCCGTCGACAAGAAGGACAAACTCGCCGACTTCTCCTCCACCGGCCCGCGCCTCGGCGACTACGCCATCAAGCCCGACGTCACCGCGCCCGGCGTGGACATCACCGCCGCCGCGGCCAAGGGCAGCGTCCTCGACCAGGAGGTCGGCGAGAAGCCCGAGGGCTACCTGACCCTCTCCGGCACCTCGATGGCCACCCCGCACGTCGCGGGCGCCGCCGCGATCCTGAAGCAGGAGCACCCCGACTGGGGCTACGCCGAGCTGAAGGGCGCGCTCACCGGCTCCGCCAAGGGCGGCAACTACACGCCCTACCAGCAGGGTTCGGGCCGTATCGCGGTGGACAAGGCCATCGGCCAGTCCGTGATCGCCGACCCGGTCTCGGTGAACTTCGGGCTGCAGCAGTGGCCGCACACCGACGACAAGCCCGTCACCAAGAAGGTGACCTACCGCAACCTCGGCGACAAGGACGTCACGCTCTCCCTCAGCAGCACCGCCCTCGACCCCAAGGGCCACACGGCCCCCTCGGGCTTCTTCCGGCTCGGCGCGACCAGGCTCACGGTCCCCGCGCACGGCAAGGCCTCCGTCGGCCTCACCGCCGACACCAGGCTCGGCGGCACCCTCGACGGCGCCTACTCCGCCTACGTGACCGCGACCGGCGCCGGCCAGACGGTCCGCACGGCCGCCGCGGTGCAGCGCGAGGTGGAGTCGTACGACATCACGCTGAAGGTCATCGGCCGCGACGGCAAGCCGGCGAAGTTCTACAACGCCGACCTCAGCGGTGTGGGCGGTCTGGCCAGCGGCACGCACGTGAGCCCGTACGACCCCTCCGGCACGGTGAAGGTGCGCGCGCCCAAGGGCACGTACATCCTGAACTCCGCCGTCTTCGTGGACAAGGACGGCACCAAGGGCACCGACTGGATCGCCCAGCCGAAGCTGACCGTCTCCAAGAAGCAGACCGTCACGATCGACGCGCGCAGGGCCAGGCCCGTGGACATCACCGTCCCGGCCTCGGGCGTGAAGTCGCAGTTCGCCGCGCCGGGGTACTCCCTCACGGTCGGCGACAGCGAGTTCGGCTACAACTGGTTCCTGGACTCGTACGACAACTTCCGCACCGCCCACCTGGGCCCGCGGCTGCCCGCCGGCCGGCTGTTCCAGCAGTGGGACGGTCACTGGACCAAGGGGTCGAGCGAGGAGTACGACGTCACCTCCGGCGGCCCGGTCACACAGCTCGCCACCGGCTACACCAGGCACTACAGGGCGAGTGAGCTGGCCACCGTCAAGGCCCGGCTCGGCGCCGCCGCGCCCGGCAAGACCGGCTCGATCAGCCCCGTCGGCTGGCTGCCCGGCAGCTCCGGCGCCTCCTCCATCGACATCCCGCAGAAGCTGCCCGGCACCCGCACCCTGCACGTGTCAGCGGGCGGCGGGGTCCTGTGGGACCTGGACTTCAGCCAGTACGGCGGGCGCGACCAGGACGGCTTCCCGATCCAGGAAGCCGGCTACACGCTCGGCCAGTCCACCTTCAAGGCCGGCCACAGTTACAGCAGGACGGTCAACACCGCGGTCTTCGGCCCGCACGTCGACAAGGACCTCGGGCTGTTCCGCAGCGGCAACGAGATCTACGGCTCACTGCCGCTGTTCGCCGACTCCGGCAGGCACGCCGGGTACTCGGAGTTCACCTCGGTGAACACGACCCTGTACCGCGACGGCACCGAGGTCGGCTCCAACGCCGACCCGCTGTTCGGCGACGGGACCTTCAAGGTCCCGGCCGGCGATGGCGCGTACAGGCTGACCACCTCGGTCAGGCGCTCGGCGCGGGTCGCCCAGGCCTCCTCGCGGATCGACGCGGCCTGGACCTTCCGCTCCAGGAACGTGTCCGGCACCGCCGTGAAGCTCCCGGCCTCCGTCCTGCACTACGGCGCCACGACCGACCTGGACAGCCGGGTCCCGGCCGGCCGGACGGTCACCTTCCCGGTCACCGTCGAGGGCTCGGCCGCGGGCGGCAACCTGAAGTCCCTCGCGGTGTACGTCTCCTACGACGGCAAGACCTTCACGAAGGCCGACGTCCGAGGCGGCGGGATCACCGTGAAGAACCCCGCGAAGGGCAAGTCCCTCTCCTTCCGCTCCGTGATCACCGACAAGCAGGGCAACACGTCGGAGATCACCGTCTACGACGCCTGCTTCGGCAAGTGAGCCGCAGCGCCCGCTGAACGAGCGAGGGGCACCCGGAGCAAGGCTCCGGGTGCCCCTCCGTCCGTGAAGGCGCCGCACGAACGCGCCGTACGAAGGCCTACGCCGACGGCACCGCGCGGGTCGCGTCCGTGCCCCAGCTGGCCAGCAGACGCAGGGAGTCGGCGGACGCGGAGCCCGGCTCGGCGTGATAGGTGATCAGGGACTGTTCCGCGTCGCCCGTCAGGCGGAAGGACTCGAAGTTCAGGGCGAGGTCGCCGACCAGCGGGTGGTGCAGGTGCTTGACGCCATGGCTCTTCTCCTTGACGTCGTGCGTCGCCCACAGACGGCGGAACTCCTCGCTCTTGACGGACAGTTCACCGACGAGCGCCGACAGCCTCGGGTCGTCCGGGTGGCAGCCCGCGTCCATGCGCAGGGCGCAGACGATGTCGATCGCCTTCTGCTCCCAGTCGACGAACAGCTCACGGTAGTCCGGGCGCAGGAACACCAGACGGGCCCAGTTGCGCTCGGCCGCCGGCAGTTCCCCCCAGTCACCGAAGACGGCCGCCGCCATCCGGTTCCAGGCGAGGATCTCCGAGCGGCGCCCCACGACGTACGCCGGTACGCCGTCCATCGTGTCCAGCAGCTGCCGCAGCGCGACGCGGACCTGCTGCTGCCGCGCCGCCGGCTTCTTCTTGTGCGACTTCGGCTTGGCCAGATGCGTCAGATGCGCGTGCTCGGCGTCCGACAGCCTGAGCGCCCGGGCGATCGAGCCCAGGACCTCCGCCGAGACGTTGCGCCCGTTGCCCTGTTCCAGCCGGGTGTAGTACGCCACCGACACCCCGGCCAGCTGCGCCAGCTCCTCGCGGCGCAGCCCCGGCACCCGGCGGTGCCGGCCGAAGTCGGGCAGCCCCACGTCCTCCGGCTTCAGCCGGGCCCGCCGGCTGCGCAGGAACTCGCTCAGCTCGGCACGCCGGTCCAGCGGCGGGGACGAGGGCAGGGGCTGGTTGTCCATACGTCCAGTATTCATCGTCGTACGCACAGGAACCTGACCCCGCCAGTGGTAGGCACAGCGGTCGTACGCAAAGGCGTGGCCTGGGTGGCCGGCCCGCATCGCGGCAGGCTGGGGCCGTACCCGGTCGGAAGGCAACCGGGCACGGAAACCCTGCTAGGAGAACCCCGGCATGACCACTGTTGCTGCGTACGCCGCGCCCGCCGCGAAGGCCCCGCTGGAGCGGACGACCATCGAGCGGCGCGAGGTCGGCGAGTTCGACGTCCTGATCGACATCAAGTTCGCCGGTATCTGCCACTCCGACATCCACCAGGCCCGCGAGGGCTGGGGCGAGGCCATCTTCCCGATGGTGCCCGGCCACGAGATCGCGGGCGTGGTCCGCGAGGTCGGCCCCGGCGTGACCAGGTTCGCCGTCGGCGACCGGGTGGGCGTTGGCTGCATGGTCGACTCCTGCCGTGAGTGCGAGAACTGTCTCAAGGGCCTGGAGCAGTTCTGCCTCAAGGGCATGGTCGGCACGTACAACGCCGTCGGCAAGGACGGCAAGCCCACCTACGGCGGCTACTCCGAGAAGATCGTCGTCGACGAGAACTACGTCGTACGCATCCCCGACGGCCTGTCGCTGGACGTGGCCGCCCCGCTGCTCTGCGCGGGCATCACCACCTACTCGCCGCTCAGGCACTGGAACGCGGGCCCCGGCAAGAAGGTCGCCGTGGTCGGACTGGGCGGCCTGGGCCACATGGCCGTCAAGATCGCGCACGCGATGGGCGCCGAGGTGACCGTCCTCTCGCAGTCCCTGCGCAAGAAGGACGACGGCCTGAAGCTGGGCGCCGACCACTACCACGCCACCAGCGACCCGAAGACCTTCGAGGAGCTGGCCGGCACCTTCGACCTGATCGTCTCCACCGTCTCGGCACCGATGGACTTCGGTGCGCTGCTGTCGCTGCTGAAGGTGGACGGCGCGCTGGTCAACGTGGGTGCGCCCGAGGAGCCCGTCGCCCTGAACCTGTTCTCGGTGATCGGTGGCCGCAAGACCCTCGCCGGGTCGATGATCGGCGGCATCGCCGAGACCCAGGAGATGCTCGACTTCTGCGCCGCGCACGGGTTGGGCGCCGAGATCGAGCTGATCGGCGCGGACGAGATCAACGAGGCGTACGAGCGGGTGCTGGCGAGCGACGTCCGCTACCGCTTCGTGATCGACACGGCGACCATCTGACGGGCCCGCCCGGGGCGCTCAACGGGGTGCTTCCCGGTGCCGTGCCGGCGCAGGGAAGCGCCCCGACCCCGGTCCTAGCTGATCGAGAAGCACTCTCCCGCACGGTGGTCCCGCACGAGCACACCCCCGTCCGCGCCCGGCCGGACGACATGGGCGCGACCCAGCCCCGCCACCCGGACCTCGCCGCCCACCACGTGGAGCAGGGTGTTCTCGTCCACCGCGACCCCGTACGGCGCCGCGCCCCGCCCGACCACCGCGATCAGCCGCGCGAGCGTCCCCCACTGGGCGGCGTGGACGTCCACCGCGAACGGCACCAGCCCGAGCCCCGCCCGCACCTCGACCTCCGCCAGGTCCTCCCCGGTCTCCTCCGGGCACACCGGCACCCCGTCCGCCAGCCACCCGCCGACCACGGCCCGCCGCGCGGCGACGGCGGCACCGGCGGAGAACCCGGCGTACGGCATCCCACGCCCGGCGAGCAGCGCCGGCAGCCGTTCCGGACAGCCCCCGAGCGCCTCCTGGTACGCGGGCGTCAGCCCACCGCACACCAGCAGCCCGTCGACCCCCCGCAACGCCGCCTCGGGCTCGAACCGGCCGCCGAGCGGTACGAGCAAGGGCACGGGCGCGGCCGGCCCCGCCTTCCGCAGCACCTCGGCATACCGCTCGAACTGTGCCGCCCCGTCGCCCTCGTCGACGATCAGACACCCGATGCGCCGGTCCCCTCCGACAGCACGGACGAAGGGCTCGTACACCTCGGCCGTGTCCCACCCGCCACCGATCAGAAATGTGCTCACCGGAAAGAAGCTACGGGGGAGGGCCCGCCCCCGTCGCCGGAATTACCCGGCCTGCCTTCCCGGCCCGCCCGCCCCGCTCTGCCCCGAGGCACAGGGGAACTGGCCGACGGAGGCAATCGCATCGTCGCCTGCACCGCGGGAAACGTCTTCGCGCTCCCCCCTGTGTGACCTCGTGTGACCTCGGCCGCGCGTCATGCGGGCGGCAGAGACTGCTCCGTCCAGACGGTCTTGCCGTCGTGGGTGTAGCGGGTGCCCCACCGCTCCGTGAGCTGCGCGACCAGGAAGAGCCCGCGTCCGCCCTCGTCCGTGCTGAGGGCCCGTCGCAGGTGGGGGGAAGTGTGGCTGGTGTCGGACACCTCGCAGGTCAGGCAGTGCGTACGGATGAGGCGCAGGGTGACGGGGCCGGCCGCGTAGCGGTAGGTGTTCGTGACGAGCTCGCTGGCGACCAGCTCCGTGGTGAAGGCCAGTTCGGTCAGACCCCATTCGGCGAGTTTCGCCGTGGTCAGCTCCCTGGCGCGGGCGGCCGAGGTCGCCTCCAGCGGCAGCTGCCACGAGGCGACGTTCTCCGGCCGCAGCACGCGGGTACGGGCGATGAGCAACGCGACGTCGTCGGTGGGCAGATGGCCCTTGGGCAGCAGCGCTTCGACCACGGCCTGGCAGGCGTGGTCCAGAGGTTCCGTGGTGCTGGTGAGACAGGCGCGCAGGTTCTCCAGCGCGGTGTCCACGTCGCCGCTGCCCGACTCCAGGAGGCCGTTGGTGTAGAGCGTGAGCAGGCTCCCCTCGGGGAGGTCCAGCTCGTACGTTTCGAACGGCAGTCCGCCCAGGCCCAGCGGCGGCCCTGGGGGCGGATCGAGCACGGTCACCTCGCCGTCCGGGGTGGACACGACCGGCGCCGGGTGACCGGCCCGTGCCAGGGAGCAGCGCTGGGAGACCGGATCGTAGACGGCGTAGAGGCAGGTCGCCCCGAGCACCTGCTCGATCGCCGACGGGTTGCCGTCCGCGTTCGCCTCCAGCTCGGCGGCCAGCAGACTGACCAGATCGTCCAGCCGCGCCACCACCTCGTCCGGTTCCAGGTCGAGACTGGCCAGGGTGCGCGCGGCGGCGCGCAGCCGGCCCATCGAGGCCGCGGCGTGGATCCCGTGACCGACCACGTCCCCGACGACGAGGGCGACCCGGGCCCCGGACAACGGGATCACGTCGAACCAGTCACCCCCGAGCCCCGGTTCACCGCTTGCCGGGAGGTAGCGGCAGGCCACCTCCACGGCCGGCAGGTCGGACAGCGTGCTCGGCAGCAGACTGCGCTGAAGCGTCAGGGCGGTGTTCTGCTGCTGGGTGAAGCGGCGCGCGTTGTCGATGCAGACGGCGGCACGCGAGGAAAGCTCCTGGGCCACCGCCGCATCATCGTCCTCGAAAGGCTCCGAATTGCGCGACCGCCACAGGCTCACCACGCCCAGTACCAGGCCGCGCGCGACCAGGGGCACCGCGATCAGCGAATGAACGCCGAGCCCCAGGGCGAGCTCGATCCGCCGCCGGTCCATGGCGTACCACTCGGGGCGCAGGCACAGCCGCCCTTCGAGAATCGGGCGACGCTCGGCCAGGCACCGCGCCTGCGCGGAATCCGGCAGCAGCGGTACCACATCGCCCTCCCGGAACGGGACGCGGTCTTCCCGTGGTGAGAGGGCGGTCCGGAGCAACGGACCCGCGGTGCCGGGAACGGGTTCGTCACCCAGTGTCACGCACTTGAGGAGGTCCACCGAGCAGTAGTCGGCCAGGCCCTGTACGGCCACCTCGGCCAGTTCCCGAGCGGTCTGTGCCACGTCCAGCGAGTTTCCGATCCGGGCGCTCGCCTGGTTCAGCAGAGCGAGTCTGCGCTGCGCCCGGTGGCGGTCGGTCACGTCCTCGATCGTCTCGGCCACGCCGAGAACCCGGCCCGAGGGGTCCTCCATCCGGAACGCCGAGACGGACACGATCCGTTCCCGGCCCGGCTCGTGGCGTGCCCGGGCCGACTGCTCCGTGAAGATCAAAGGCTCGCCGGTCTCCAGGACGTGCCGTACCCGTTCATCGGCCGGACCCGCGTCCTCGTCGACCATGAATTCACGGGGGCGGTGGCCTACCGGCGCCTCGGCCGGGACGCCGCTCGCCTTCTCGACCGCACGGTTGACCCTGATCACTCTCCTGTCGGGGCCGTACGTGACCAGACCGATCGGCGACCGGCGGTACAGGCCGTCCAGCAGCGCACGGTCCCGCTGCCAGGCGATGACCTCGGCGGCAGGAGCACCCACCAGGAGCCACTCCTGACCGCCCCCCTCGCGGGTGACCGCACGGGCCCGGAAACCCATCTCCAGGCGGCGTCCGTCGCGGTGCCGGACGGGCAGGACCCCGAACCATCCCCCCGCCTTCACGGCGTCCACGGCGACGGACCGCGCGAGCGGCAGGTCACGGCTGTCGATCAGGAGGTCCTGCCACGCCCGTCCGATCACTTCCTTGGCCGGATAGCCGAGCAGTTCCTGTGCGCGTGCACCCCAGCCGACCACGGTGCCCTGATCGTCGAGCACAGCCGCGGCGCCACGCCCGAAAGCGAAAGGATCCTCAGGACTCTCGCTGAAATGCATCGACGGCGTCCCCATAGCCACCACCTTGCCTCCGTGACTCCGATGTTCCTCCCGGCGGTCTCCGTCCGCGACTCTCCCGTCCCCCTCGGGCCGGCCGGGCCGACCTCAGGTCGGTTCGGCCACTGCTCCGGTGCCGGAGCGAAACCCGCCGGACAGGAGGCCCCCACCCCTGGTGGCAGTCGGCTTCCGGGCGAGTGCGTACGGTCACGGGCGCAGGTGGGCCAGTAGCGCGTCCTCGGCGGGGTACGGCAGCTCTTCGGGCCGCAGCCGGGTCGCGGAGTCCAGGTCGCCGCTGCTGACGTGTGCGTGGATCTCGTGAGCGAGCGGATTCACGTCGCTGATGGAGATCGTCCACTCGTCCGCGTAACGCTCCACGGCCTCACCGGAGAGCCCGAGTTGCAGCGAGCGGCAGGGCAGCGGCTGCAGGTGCAGATCGCGTTCGGGGTCCCACTGGACACGGGCCGGTGAACGCTTCAGCCGGCGTTGCCAGGTGCCGCGGTCGGGATGCAGCCCACGGTCGTAACTCGACAGGCACGTGTTGCGCAGCGCCCACTCGAAGCCGTCACGGGTGATCTCGACAGCGAGCACGGTCTCCTGCCCCGGCTTCGTGCCCCAGCCGCAGCGGTACATCATCCACAGGAACGACGGCTTGATCCAGGTCGAGCCTCGCTCACAGACCATTTCCGCGCCCTCGGAATGTCCTGAGGCTGGGCAACACCTGGGCGGATGTATCCGCTCGCTCTCTTGGACCTCCTCCCCGGCCGGTTCACCTGCGGGTCAAAGCAAGGTCAGCAGGCGATCAAACGACTGTATGGATCCCGTGTATGCCCCCGCTACTGCCCGACATTGGATAATTTGCCCCATCGCCCGCTGGCTACTGTGGCCGGGTCCAGGCAGCCACGGGGTATCACGGGGAAGAGGTGACGGCGGTGGGGGCGCCGATACGTTCGCGCCTGTTCGACTATTTCGAGCCGGAGGACGCACATCCGGATTCGGCCGCCCTCTCGGAACCGGGTACTGAGCCGAGGCGTTCGCGTCTGCTGGACTGCGTCGAAGCGGCGCCGTCCCTACGGCCTGAGGCGGAACACCGGCCGGGCCCGAAACCCGGCGTTCCCGCTTATCACACGCCGGTGTTCGTGCCGGCGCATCCCAGGTCCGTGGTGACGACGGGCGTGACAGGCCGTCTCGCTCGCGTGCCGTTCATCGTCTACGAGCTCTTCGAGCACCCCGCGAGCGGCACGGTGGCCTTCGCTTTCACCTCGCTGGAGAAGCTGGTAGAGGCACTCGGTGATTCGCAGCCGTGGGCCGCGGCCTCGATCGGTCCGCTCGCCGAGGGTATGCGGCAGCAGGGCGTCACCGTCCTCCTCGATCCGCGGGTCGCTCAGGGCCAACGCAACTGGCAGCCGGAGGATCTGGCCGCCTATGCGCAGGAGGTCCGCTGATGTCGGCCGGCTTCAAGGTGATCCTGGACGACCTCACCACGATGGCGAAGACGTTTCACGACCAGGCCACCGACTGGCGCAAGTTGCACTCCGACGTGGCGCCGCCCATAGGCAGCGGTGGCGATCCGGGACTGGACCACGCGATCAAGGAGGTCGCCGACCTCATCATCGGGCTGCACCTCGGCCTGGCGGACAAGTTGGACGAGCACGGGGACAAGGTCGGATACGCGAGGGACTCCTTCCACCGGCACGACATCGACGTGCGTGGGCTGTTCGATGACCTGGACCTGGAGAAAGGCTGATGGGCGACAGTTGGGTCGGCGGGGACATTGGCACGCTGCGCACGATGTCCGACACGTACAAGAACGCCAAGGACAAGCTGGACGGCGTGGTCAAGCCGCTGACCCAGGTCGTCGACAAGCTGGCCACCGACGCGAGCTGGAAGGGCGAAGCGGCGGGTACCTTCCGCGCGCAGTGGACCGCTGACGCGATCACGGCCGGCGCCTTCGCCACTCTCGTGCACGACGCGGGCAAGATACTCGGTGACCTCGCCGACGCCCTTTCCACCTGTGACACCGCCCTGAAGAACGCCGAGCACGTCGCCACGTCCCAGGGCCTTCCGATGGCCGACAAGGGCGTCGTCCCACCGATCGTCACCTCCGACCCCAAGACGGCGGCCGCGCTGAAGGAGTACGAGGCGGCCTGTACCGAGATCCAGCACACGGCGCAGCATGCCCGGCTGGTGGCAGCGGACAAGTTGCGAGGGTTGTACCTGCAGGTCACGAAGAAGAAGTCTTCGTCGGTACTCCCGGGTGACAAGGTCACCATCGCGGACTTCCTGCGCGGCCTGTACGCCTCCGCTGCGGAGGACACCCGGGTTGACGGCAAGAAGGCCCGCGACAAGATCGACGCCGCCAAGGCCGAGGAACGGGCCGCCAAGAAAGAACTCAAAGCTGAACGCAGGACGTACCAGCAACAGGGCCGCAAAATGCCCGATGATCTCCCTGCCAAGAGCGCCTATCGCGACGCGGTGAGCAAGGTCAAAGCGCTGGAGGACGACATCCTGGCCGCCGACCACGGCGGAGACAAGCTGCCGTACGACCGCGCGCTGAACATCAAGATGGTCGACGCAGCGCATGCGTTGCGTCTCGGGGAGGGCGTCGAGAAACTCCCGGACTTCCTGAAAGAAGTCCCGGTACTCGACGTCGCCGCGGCAGGCGCCTGCGGTCTGCTGGAGGCGAAGGACGACCATGACAGGGGCTGGTCCTGGCAGCACGCCGTCGTCGTCGACGGCGGTGCGGCGCTCGGGGGTCTGGCCATCGGTGCGGGCATCACGGCGGCACTGCCGGTCGAGGGTGCCGTCGGCGTCTGTCTGGTGGGCACTGGGCTCGTCGTCGGCGCGAGCAGCGTCCTTGATCACGCGTTTCACGAGCACTGGAGTGAGGACATCCACGATCACGGCGTGGTCGGCGGTATCTTGCACGGCACCGCCAACGTCGGGTCGGACACGTGGGGCGACGTCAAACGATATGGGAACGACGTCAAGAGTTTCGGAAAGGGCGTCTGGCATGGTTTCAAGAGCATCTTCTGAGGCCCCCGTACCCGCGCCCTCCGTCCGTGTCCCCTCGCTTCCGGGACTCGGGACCACGTGGTACGAACGCGGTCCCCGCTACTGGTTGCGCCGGACACTCACAGGGATTCTCTGGCTAGCCGTGCTGGCGTTTGCCTACTGGTGCTTGCTGGGCATTTATGTGGGATTCCTCAGCGGGACGTCGGCAACCGTGCGCTACGTGTGGAACCTGGTGTTGGCGGCCGCATCCTGCGTGACCGTTGTCTGGGGTTGGCTGGCTCAGCGGCGTCGGCACCACGAGGCCCTCTTGAACCCGCCTACACCCGATCAGAGTCGCCAGGCCAAACGCGACCGGGCTCGCCGCAACGTGGGGCTGACCTTCGCCGGCCGCGGTCTCGTCCTGCTCGCAGCGCCTGTCCTTCCCGCATTGATCGCGTACACCGTCGGCGAGTTCCTTGCTGTGCTCACGGTCCGCGAATCCGCCGCCGAAGTCGGCGCCCGCCGATGGGTGGAGAAGCACTCGTCCGGATCATGACGAGACAAACCACTGGCCTCCGTGGCGCCGCAGTGTCGGACTGAGGCTCCTGCGACGCAGTGGCTTGATGCGCAGGAAGACGCGGTCATCGGGGTCCGCGAGATCGCGCCGGTTCGCCTGGCCGTGCAGCGTGATGTCGTGATCGTCGGCGATCTGCAACAGCTCTTCGAGATCGCGCGGCTGTCGCATCAGCCGGTCCGGGTGGTAGGTGAGGGCGTGCCGGACACGGCCCTTGCTGGCCTCGGTGAGAAGCGCGTCCCACCCCGGCCGTTTGCGCTTCCGCTGCCATGCCGAGCGGTTGTTGTCCACGAAGACTTGATCTTCGGCGACGATGAGTCCGAGACGCTCGGCCACATCACGGCAGATGCGCTCCTGGCGCTCCACGCCGGTCTGGTCGTCGTCGTTCACGTGGGAGATACGGCAGTAGATCGCCGCTGACTCTCCCGTCCAGTCGGACCGGTGCTTCTTCGCCCTCTGCGTGCCGGCTGCCTGCCTGGCCCGGAGGGCTCGCCGTAACCGGGCGTCCGTCTGCTGGTTCCTGTCGTCTTCGGCCATGGAAAAAGGTTATGAGCGCGGCTTGATCCACGTCATACGGTCCCGCTTCCACCCCGCGGGGAAGTGGCCGTGGCGAGCCGCGGGCAGGCCGATCTCCGGGGCGTATGCCTGATAGGCGGTGATCGTGGATGCCGTGTGCAATGCGCGGATCCTGCGTTGTGGTTCTTGTATGGCCTACAGCGTGCGGCCGGTGGAACCCTGTCAGCCATTCATTTTCGAAGGCGGGCTTCTCCCTGCCCCGGAAGGACGCCTCGACCGCGGGCCGCGTGCGACGACACCGGTACGCGGCTTGACCACCGTCCCGTCCGGTCCGCGGTACCCGCCCGGGAGGATCCCCTCCGCGTGGCTGGGCAGGCCCGCGCGGACCTTCTCGTGGGTCGGGTTCACGCGGTCGCGTCCGGCGATCCGCGCGGCGGCCGGGGGCGATGGGTCAGCCGGGGAGGGCGGCCGGGCTGCCGCCGTTGGCCTCGTAACCCGCCACCGCGAGGGCGCGGTAGAGGGCGAACTCGGCCGCCGGGTCGGCGGACAGTGTCCAGGGCAGCGCCCCGATGTGCCCGTCGACGTGTATCAGCTGGTGCATGGCCTCCTGCCAGCGCTCGGCGCGGACCAGGAAGAAGACCAGCAGATGGCGGACGTGCGCGAGCACGGGGTCGTCGGGGCGGGCCGAGTGCACCGCGTGCAGGGCGCCGTGCATCGCCTTGGTGACGACCTCGCTCTGGTAGAAGCTCGCCACGAGGTTGACCTCGGGGAGGTGCTCGAAGACCGCGAACAGGGGCAGCGCGGCGAGCAGCGAGCCCTGCGGGGCGCGGGTCGCGGCGGCCTCGGCGAAGGCGTACGCCTGCTCGCGCGAGCCGTGCCACTTCTCGCACCAGTGGTGCAGCGCGGCCAGATGGGCGCCCATGTGATGCGGGGCGCGGTCGAGGATCTTCAGCCACAGCTGGTCGAACTCGGCCTGGGAATAGGCGAGTCCACGCGCGATGGACAGCTCGACGATGTACGGCACCGGGTCGCCGGGGGCCAGCAGGCCCGCCTGGGCGCATGCGTCCCGGGCCTCCTCCATGATGATCCGGAAGTCGCCCGTGCCCGGCGTCGACGTCCGCCAGGCCTGCTGCACCAGGAACTCCGCGTAGACGGCGGCGCAGCCCGCGTCCTTGGGCTGCTCGGCCCGCCACACCCGCAGCCACTGGCCGCCCGGCGTCTCGTGCACCCCGCCGGGCCGCTGCTGCAGCTCCAGCGCGGCCGCGCCCGCGAACGCCTGCACCCGCTGCCAGCGCAGCTCGCCCTCGGTCTCGGTGCCGGCCAGCAGCTGGGAGGCCGCGCGATAGTCCTGTGTGCGCTGCACCAACTCCAGGACCTCCAGCAGGTCCTGGTCCGCACCGGGCATGCGCACATCCAGCTCCTCCTGGCGCACGAAGCCGTAGGCAGCCGGGTCGGCGGCGTCCGGGTGTCCCGGGGGCACCTGCTCGATCATCCCGCGCCTGCGCCGCATGAACGGGAGCAGCACGAAGCTCAGCATGAGCAGCGCCATGACCAGCCAGAGAATCGCCATGCCCCAAGCGAACCAGACGCCGCCGACAAATGGCCAACCCCGCCGCGGGGCTGTGGAAAACTCGGGTCACGTTCATGACAGGACAGCGCGCCGGTTGGCTCTGCGGGCGTCAGGACCCGGTGAGGCGCATTACGCTCGGTGCACATGAGCGACAGGCACATCAGTCAGCACTTCGAGACCCTCGCGATCCACGCGGGCAACACCGCGGATCCCCTCACCGGCGCGGTCGTCCCGCCGATCTACCAGGTCTCGACCTACAAGCAGGACGGCGTCGGCGGACTGCGCGGCGGCTACGAGTACAGCCGCAGCGCCAACCCCACCCGCACCGCCCTCGAGGAGAACCTCGCCGCGCTGGAGGGCGGCCGCCGCGGCCTCGCCTTCGCGTCCGGCCTGGCGGCCGAGGACACCCTGCTGCGCACGCTGCTCAGCCCCGGTGACCACGTGGTGATCCCGAACGACGCCTACGGCGGCACCTTCCGCCTCTTCGCCAAGGTCGTCACCCGCTGGGGCGTGGAGTGGTCCGTCGCGGACACCAGCGACCCGGCCGCCGTACGGGCCGCGATCACCCCGAAGACCAAGGCCGTCTGGGTCGAGACCCCCTCCAACCCGCTGCTCGGCATCACCGACATCGCCGCCGTCGCTCAGGTCGCGCACGACGCGGGCGCGAAGCTCGTCGTCGACAACACCTTCGCCACGCCCTACCTCCAGCAGCCGCTGTCGCTCGGCGCGGACGTCGTCGTCCACTCGCTGACCAAGTACATGGGCGGCCACTCGGACGTGGTCGGCGGCGCGCTGATCGTCTCCGACCAGGGACTCGGCGAGGAGCTCGCCTACCACCAGAACGCGATGGGTGCCGTGGCCGGCCCCTTCGACTCCTGGCTGGTGCTGCGCGGCACCAAGACCCTCGCGGTGCGGATGGACCGGCACAGCGAGAACGCCACGAAGATCGCCGACATGCTGACCCGGCACGCGCGCGTGACCAGCGTGCTCTACCCGGGCCTGCCCGAGCACCCCGGCCACGAGGTCGCCGCGAAGCAGATGAAGGCGTTCGGCGGCATGGTGTCCTTCCGCGTCGAGGGCGGCGAGGAGGCCGCCGTCGAGGTGTGCAACCGCGCGAAGGTGTTCACCCTCGGCGAGTCCCTCGGCGGTGTCGAGTCGCTCATCGAGCACCCCGGCCGGATGACGCACGCGTCCGCGGCCGGCTCCGCGCTGGAGGTCCCCGGCGACCTGGTACGCCTGTCCGTGGGTATCGAGAACGTCGACGACCTGCTGACCGACCTCCAGCAGGCGCTGGGCTGACGGAGCGGACGCCTGCCGCGGGGCGGGGCCGGGCCACACGGGGAGGCGCGGGGCCGTATCGATGTGCGGCTCCGCCCGCGCCACCCCGACGGTCACCCCCGGCGGGCCCGGTGTCCGATCGCCGGTGTCCGATCGCCGGTGTCCGCCGGCGGTCGCCACTGGGCCGGACCTCCGGGGGCGGACGTGGTGCCGGCCGCCGCACGGGTGGGCCGTGACGCCCGTCGGCCTGCGGCCGTACCGGCAACGGCCATCGACGGCGTAGAGGCCATAGGCGTCATAGAGGCCGCAGAGGCCGCCGTAGAGCCTGTAGAGGCCGCAGAGGCCATAGAGGCCATTGGCGTCATCGACCGGCGGCTCACCAGCCGGTGATCGGCGGGGTCGTCTGGGAGGGCGGCTGCGTCCACGGGTGCACTCGGGCCGCCCACACGCTGAACGCGACGACCGCGGCGCAGGCCAGCAGCCACAGCACCCGGCGGACGAGCTGCCTGCGCCGCAGCAGGCGTTCACCGCGGCGCACCGCCTCCGCACACAGCTCCGGCGGCACCGGTGCCGGGGCCCGCTCCATGATCTGCCGCGCGGCGGCCTCCCGTTCGGGCCGGTTCACACCGCCCTCCCGACGCGCCGGGTTCCAGCTGCCGGCCCGCTACAGGGGCCGCCCCCACGCACGGCGTTCCCGCCGCCCCGCACACTCCCCACGCCCTCGGCACCGCCTGCGCCGTTCACTCCCCACGCCCTCATGAAGGCGCCACCTTCCTGCCCGCCGTCCGTGGTGCGGGGCGGCCTGCCGGGTGGAGCAGAGTGGCTGTCGCACGGTCGCAGATGGTGTGGACGCGCTCCCGTGGTAGTCCGAGGAGGGCCGCTGCCTGCTCCTCGGCGACGCCTTCGTAGAAGCGCAGCACCAGGATCAGCCGCTCCTGCGGGCTGAGTGCGGCGAGCGGTCCGTCCGGGTCCGGGCGGGCACGGCCGAAGGCGCCGTACTGGTGCCAGGTTGCGCGTGCGAAGCGGGTGGCGAGGAACTGGCGGGCGCAGTCGTACGGATCCTCGCCGTGCAGCCGGTCCCAGCGCGCGTAGGTGTGGGCCAGCGCGAGCGTCAGCAGGCGCCGCGCGCGTGGGTTGGCGTTCGCCGCCTCCGCGGTCAGCAACGTGGCGGTATGCAGCAGACGTCCGGCCGCACCCGCGACGAACGCCTCGAACTCCCGGGCCCGGCGGGCCCCTCGGGACACCTGCCGATCACGCACCGCGCCTCCCCCTAGAGGGGGCCCTGTCCGGTACGGGACAGGTGAACCGCGTACGACGCAGGACCCGGTCTCATATGAGGCCAGCGGCGGCCCGGGGTCAAGACTCCGGCACCGACCGGCCGGACTCCGGCGCCCGACCGGCGCGTGCCCGCGCCGGGCTGCCCGCGGCCGGCGTCCGCCCTCAGGACACCGGCGGCTGCTCCACCGGCGCGGTCCCCTGCACCGTCATCCGCGCGGACAGCGCGCGGTTGAACCGGGTCAGGAGCGTGCAGAACTGCTCGCGTTCCTCCGGGGCCCAGTCCTGCGTCAGCTCGGCCATCAGCTGACGCCTGGAGGAGCGCACCTCCTCCAGCCGGGCGACCCCGCGCGGGGACAGCTGAAGGACCACCGCCCGCCCGTCCTCGGGGTGCGAGGTGCGTTTGACGAGCCCGGTGTCGACCAGCGGAGCCACCTGTCGGGTGACCGTGGAGGAGTCGATGCCCATGCTCGCGGCGAGCGCCTTGACGCCCATCGGGCCTTCCTTGTCGAGGCGGTTGAGCAGCAGATACGCCGCGCGGTCCATGGAGTTGCGCACCTGCCCGACCCCGCCGAGCCGCGTCTGTTCGGCACGGCGGGCGAACACCGCCACCTCGTGCTGAAGGGTGTCGAGAAGACCGGTGTCACCGACGGTCGTCATGTCCATCGACAATTCGGGTGTTGTGGGCATGGCCGGAGGCTCGCTTCATGAAGGGCTGCTGGGTTGGGGGACAGGGTACGCGGCCCGGCGGCGGGCCGTACCGGCGCTGCGCAAACCGGTCTCGGAGCTTGGTCACAACCGTCGTGTACGACCGTGAACTGCGATGCTGGAGTCATGAGCTACCGCACGGCTGACTCCTTGCGTTCCGTCACCCTCGACGATGTTCGCGGCGCCCAGAAGATGCTCTCTGGCGTGGCACGAGTCACCGCGATGGAGGGCAGCCGGCACCTGTCCCAGCTGGTCGGCGCGCCGGTGCATCTGAAGTGCGAGAACCTGCAGCGGACCGGCTCGTTCAAGCTGCGCGGCGCCTATGTGCGGATCTCCGGACTGCTGCCGGAGGAGCGGGCGGCGGGTGTGGTGGCCGCGAGCGCCGGGAACCACGCGCAGGGCGTGGCGCTGGCCTCCTCGCTGCTCGGTGTGCACTCCACGGTGTTCATGCCGAATGGCGCCCCGCTGCCCAAGATCAGCGCGACCCGGGACTACGGCGCCGAGGTGCGACTGCACGGCCAGGTGGTCGACGAGACGCTGGCCGCCGCCGAGGAGTACGCGGCCGAGACGGGGGCGGTGTTCATCCACCCCTTCGACCACCCGGACATCATCGCCGGTCAGGGCACGGTCGGCCTGGAGATCCTGGAGCAGTGCCCGGAGGTCCGCACGGTCGTCGTCGGTATCGGCGGCGGCGGGCTCGCGGCCGGGATCGCGGTCGCGGTGAAGGCCATCCGGCCGGACGTCACGATCGTCGGCGTGCAGGCGGAGGGCGCGGCGGCCTACCCGCCCTCGCTGGCCGCCGGGCACCCGGTGTCGGTGCGGAACCCGGCGACGATGGCCGACGGCATCAAGGTGGGCCGGCCGGGACTGGTGCCGTTCGGGATCGTCAGGGATCTGGTCGACGAGGTGCGCACGGTCGGCGAGGACCAGCTGTCGGCCGCGCTGCTGCTGTGCCTGGAGCGGGCCAAGCTGGTCGTGGAGCCGGCCGGGGCGAGCCCGGTCGCGGCGCTGCTGGCCGCGCCGGACACCTTCGAGGGACCGGTCGTCGCGGTGCTCTCCGGCGGGAACGTGGACCCGGTGCTGTTGCAGCGCGTGCTGCGGCACGGCATGGCCGCGCAGGGCCGCTACCTGGCCGTTCGGCTCCGGCTGACGGACCGTCCGGGCGCCCTCGCCACGCTCCTCGGGGTGTTGTCAGTGGTCGACGCTAATGTCCTCGACGTGAGCCACGTTCGAACCGACCCCCGGCTCGGGCTCACGGAGGCGGAGGTGGAGCTGCACCTCGAGACGAAGGGCCCGGCGCACTGCGCCGAGGTCGGCCAGGCCCTGCGGGACGCGGGTTACACCGTCATCGACTGAGGGTCCGGCCGCCGTTCTGCCCCTTCGCCATCCGTTCAGGTGAAGTCCATTGAGAAACGCGATACATCGCGTTATGGTGTGTCGTGGCGGCTGCGGGTCACCGCTCGTATTCGGAAAAACCGCAGGCGCATCCGAACGCGCAAACCTAGCCTTTTCGAGGCAACCCCCCGACGACGTGGAGACAGACATGCCAGGCGCCATCCATGCCGAAGGCCTGGTGAAGACCTTCGGCGACGTAAGGGCTCTCGACGGCGTAGACCTGGACGTGCCCGAGGGCACGGTCCTCGGCCTCCTCGGGCCGAACGGCGCCGGCAAGACGACGGCCGTCCGCTGCCTGACCACCCTCCTGCGCCCCGACAGCGGCAAAGCGGTTGTCGCGGGCGTGGACGTACTGAAGGACCCCGACGCCGTACGCCGCTGCATAGGCCTGTCCGGCCAGTTCGCGGCGGTCGACGAGTATCTGACCGGCCGGGAGAACCTGCAGATGGTCGGACAGCTGTACCAGATGAGGAGCAAGGCCGCGAAGGCGCGCGCGGGGGAGCTGCTGGAGCAGTTCAACCTCGCGGACGCCGCCGACCGCCCCGCCAAGACCTACTCCGGAGGCATGCGCCGCCGGCTCGACCTCGCCGCGGCCCTCGTGGTCTCGCCGCCCGTGATGTTCATGGACGAGCCCACGACCGGCCTGGACCCGCGCAACCGCCAGCAGCTGTGGGAGGTCATCAAGCAGCTCGTCTCCGGCGGTACGACCCTGCTGCTCACCACGCAGTACCTGGAGGAGGCCGACCACCTCGCCCATGACATCGCGGTGGTCGACCACGGCCGGGTCATCGCCAAGGGCACCTCCGACCAGCTCAAGGCCCGCACCGGCGGCGAGCGCGTCGAGGTCGTGGTGCACGAGCGCGAGCACATCACGAGCGCCGCCGAGGTGCTGCGCGGCTTCGGCAAGGGCGAGGTCACGGTCGAGGAGCACACCCGCCGGCTCACGGTCCCGGTGACCGGCGGCGCCAAGCTGCTCGCCGAGATCATCCGCGAGCTGGACACCCGCGGAATCGAGATAGACGACATCGGGCTGCGCCGCCCCACCCTCGACGACGTCTTCCTGTCGCTGACGGGACACGTGGCCGAGACCGCCGCCCAGGACGAGGCGAACGGCAAGGAGGCCGTGAAATGAGCGCCGTCAGCGAAGCCGCGCGGGTGGCACCGCCCGGCAACCCCATCAGCCGCTCCTTCCGCGACTCGATGGTCGTGGCGAAACGCAATCTGATCCGCATGTCCAGGATCCCGGATCCTGTTCGCTCGTCTCGGACAGGATCCATCTCGCCGAGTATCCGAGACCGGCGGCCCAACGCCATGAAGGAGCAGGCCAAGTGAGCGCCGTGAACGACTCGCTCGTCGTCGCCCGTCGGAACTTGATTCGCATGGGCCGGATTCCCGAGATGCTCATTTTTGGGCTGATTCAGCCCATCATGTTTGTGGTGCTGTTCACCTACGTGTTCGGCGGCTCGATCCAGGTCGGCGGGTCCAACTCCACGCAGGCGTACCGAGGGTTCCTGATGGCTGGCATCTTCGCCCAGACGGTCACGTTCGCCACGGCGGGCGCCGGTGCGGGTATCGCCGACGACATGCACAAGGGGCTCATCGACCGCTTCCGCTCCTTGCCGATGGCGCGCGGCGCGGTCCTGACCGGGCGCACTCTCGCCGACCTGGCCCAGACGGCGCTCACCCTCGTCGTCCTGGCGGTCGTCGCCCTGATCGTCGGCTGGCGTACGCACGAGAACTTCGGCAAGGTGCTCGCCGGATTCGGCCTGCTCCTGCTGCTCGGGTACGCGTTCTCGTGGATCGGCGCGCTCATCGGCCTGACCGTGCGCACTCCCGAAGCGGCGACGTCGGGTGGCCTGATCTGGCTGTTTCCGCTGACGTTCATCTCGAACGCCTTCGTGGACGCGAACCAGATGCCGGCCTTCCTGCGGCACATAGCGGAGTGGAACCCGTTCAGCGCCACCGTGCAGGCATCCCGCGAGCTGTTCGGCAACCTCCCCCCGGGCTTCCACACGCCCGGCGCCTGGCCCATGCAGCACCCTGTGCTGGCCTCGCTGATCTGGTCGGTCGTGATCATCGCGGTCTTCCGCACCCTCGCGGTCCGCAAGTACCGCCGGGCGGCGGGTTGATGACTCCGGCATGTGGATCTCCGTAGTGATCGGAGACCCAGGTGTCAATGATGATCGTCAGTTTTAGACACCCCCCACCTCAGCTGAGTTACAACTCCCTCTACTGGGTTCAAGGCGGCTCGCTCCGCTCCCCGCGCGCGGCCCGGCCCCCGGCCGGGCCTGCGCTCCTGTCTCCGCCCCGCTCCAGCCCGGCCGGCGCCCGTGCCGCGCACACAGCAATCAGCCGCCTGGCGTCAGAGAAGGGGTACGTAGTGGCTGGGGCGGTCGGCTCCGCGATTTTAGGCAGCCACTTTGGCGCGAGCCTCGCAGATCATGGCCCCAACGTCGTGCTTTACGGGGCAGGTCCACGACCTGCCCGACGCGCCACAAGCTTACGGGGCCATGATCACTCGCGCCAAAGCAGCTCCAGCCCAAAATCGCTACACCGACCTATCATTCCTGGCTACCCCAGCTCCGCGTTCCCCACCTCAAATCCTCGAACAAGCTTTCCAGGTCTTTATTATCTCGCAAGTCAAATTCATCCTCGGCCGCCAACAGCCTCCACGCTGCCCAGGTGACCGAGTTCTGCATCTCACGAACAAAGTCACCCTCTCGAACTCTCGGGCTTTCACCACCGTGAGCGATGGCGCTACGCGCGGAATACACCGCATCATATTCACGCGCCCTAAGGGGCCGCTCATGCGGCGCCGCTTCCAGAAAGGCGTATCTCTCCTTCATGGCTCGCCCCGGAAGCCCGGAGCGGGCTCCTACCAACGAATCTAGCGCGACACCAGCTGCTAGAACAGAGTCATCGTTGACTGTTGCCCAAAAACTTTCCGAGAACCATCGCGCAGCCACCTGAATTCGTCTCGTTATATTAGTCTTTCCCTCCAGGCATCTATTTACCGCGTGAGACAGCCCATCATCACTCAACAGAACCTCTAGCGGAACGCGCTCCGCGCTGTACCAGAAGCTAGGCAGAAAAACACCAAGCGCGTCAGAAATAAAGGGTTGGCAAGCTAGATCAGCACCGTCCCCCGATGCCTTCATGGCTTGTTGTATCACCGTGCGGTCAAGAGCCAAGCCCCGCACACCTGGTCTGTTCGAAGCCCCGCGAACAGAGTAAAGAGAATGCTCATCCTTCTTCTGATCCAGCAGGATAGCGAGGTCGACAACTAGTTCCAGGCTTCGCTGAGCCTGATTAAAAGCCTCAGTTCGCTGACCCGGAGTCATCGCAGCGAATCCGATCCGCGGGCGCCGGTGAGGTTGCTGCTCCGCATACTCCTTCACCGACTCGATGGCCGCACTGGCCATGCCGCCAATTTCTTCGAGTCTACTGGCGAATACTTCATCCAGTATGCCTATTAGGCAATTTTTCGCCAGGCGTCGAGGCGGCCCCTCCCAGTCGATGTTAGCGACTGAGAAAATAGTGACCGATGGCTCGCCGGAAAATAACGTACCGAGATTCCTCTCCGCCACGCCTTCCGAATTTTCTACCCCGGAAAGGAGCGCGACCAGGGAAGCGACCGCCCACCATAGCTCCTCAAGCTCCCATCGCTCGCGTATCTGTTGCTGCTTCTGCAGCAGGTCCATCAACTCTTCATACTTCTCAACCCCCGTGGAGGACAGAGAAATTGGACCATGCGGAGATTCAATTGACGCTTCAGCTGAACGCCGGTACTCCTCGCTACACCACCCGTGATCCCACGGCTTCGAGTTCGGAGCAGGGGTGGCCGTAGCCGCAGCCTCAACAGCCAATCTGGCAGCGCGTTGCAACAACTTCTGCATGCGCACAGGCTGCCACAGACCCACGAACTAAGTTGGCCGTTTTATGTTCCCGGCCGGCAGACCGAGTCTCGTCGTATGCCAGCCGGGAGCAACAGATACCCCCCTCGGCGCGACGGACCCGGTTCAACGAGACGGGTACGACCACCCGGCCAAGACATAGTGCCCCGGCCGGCTACTGGGGAGATGCCTACCTCGAACCGGACTGCACCATCGTGGCCCTACAGGGAGCAGCTCCCTGCGGCTCCCGCGCCGCTTGCCTGCAGGCAGCATGGTCAGTACCCGCCCGGTCGGGAGTCGACTGAGCCCTTGGCCGTCGCAGGGCCGTGCGAGGGCAGGCCCGCGCCCTTCCGTCTCAGTTTCCGTCTCATTCAGCGACAGTCCCCTCTCGTGCGACTAAGCCAGCGCGGGCGACCGGCCCACGGCCAGTAGATGCGAACTGGCAGCGAGCAGCACGGGTATGGCTCGGCCAAGCGAGCCGCAACCGGCACACCGGCGCGTTCTCCTAGGTTCATGCCCATCCGCCTGTTCAGCGGAAGTCGTCGGCCGGATCGCCTGAACAGTGGTTGGGTAAGGGCTGTCCCGTAATTGATCTTGAGTAGCCTTGGGCATGGTGGGTTACCCTACGGCTTGGTCTCTAACCGGCGAGGGCGAGGTTGTGCATGCGCGCAACCCCGAGCATGGCGTGGTGGACGCCGTCGCCCTTGAGACGGCAGTCGCGGAGGATCTTCCAGGTCTTCATGCGGGCGAAGACGTGCTCGACGCGGGCGCGGACCTGCTTGTGGGATTTGTTGTGGGCCTGCTTCCAGTCGGGCAGCTCCTCGCCTTTGCAGCGCCGGTGGGGCATCACGAGCCCGGTGCCTGGGTAGCCGCCATCGGCGATGGTCACGGTCTTGCCGACGGCGCCCTTCGCGCCGGATTCCGCCCACGCCCTGCAGTCGTTGCGGTTGCCAGGCAGCGGCCGGCCGACCACGACGACGAGCCGGGTGTCGGCGTCGATGACGACCTGGTGGTCGGTCGAGTAACGGTAGTTCTTCGACTGCTCGGCCGCTGTGTGGTCGCGGGTTGGCACCAGGGTGCCGTCCACGATGAGCACGGTGTCTTTCGCGAACCGCTTGCGCGGCTGGAGCGCGAGCTTGGGACCGAGATGATCGATGATCCGGTCGGCAGCGGACTTGGAGACACCGAAGAGCGGAGCGAGCTGGCGTAGCGTCAAATTCGTACGCCAGTAGGCCGCGACCAGCAGCACCCGATCCTCCAGGGGAAGACTCCACGGTCGCCCGCGGCGTGCCTCGCCCGGGATTTCGCGGCGCACGACGGTCATCAACTTGCCGAAGGAGCGCGGGCTCAGCCCGGTGAACGGGGCTATCCAGGACGGTTCCGACGCCGTGATCACACCAGCCACTCCGAGATCATCTCATCGTAACCACCGTGACTGTCCGCGCATCGAGCCAGACTTGGTGGATGGAGACGAACGCCCCGTGGCCACTGGCAGTTGCATGGGACTGGATGGAGGAATCCGCGCGGTCCGCCGACGCCGCGGTGCGAGGAACTGACTCGTGGGTTCCCCCTGTCGAAGAGGAGTTGGTGCTGGCCGCCAGGGCGAGCGCGTTGAGCCAGTGGTATCCGTTCACCAGCCACAACTATCTTCGGTTCGTGGACGGACCCGCCGCGTTCTGGATGCCTGGCGCTCAAGACGACGGGAACGAGCTGGCGGGGTCCATCTCCTTCGACACCGGCGGGCCGGAGAGCCGTCCCGTCTTCCGGGTCTGGAGCGGCCTCCTTCTCCGGAAGCCCGACCCCGTACTCGTACTCGCCACTCCGAACGCTGTCGAGGCCGTAGACGCACTGGTAGAGCTACTACCAGCTCACGACGTGGAGAGCCGACCGTAGCAGCGTCGTCTCGCACAGCGATTTCGGGACAGCCCTTAGGCAGCGCCCGCACACTCGCCTACGGATCAGACGCCACGGCATCCTTCCGGCGTCCTGGTCCTGTCCATTGCTCCGACGGTGGCCGCGTCACCGGCGTACGCACGCCACCTCTGAGCTGCGTCGCCCGAAACCGAACGCGGAATCCCACTAAACCCCGAGCACATACCTTTGATTGGCGACTTGCCAAGCCCTAATCCGTCGAATTACATCCCATGTCTCCAGCGCTTCCGAAGTTAGCGCGGATCGCATCATTCTAGCGAGAGATTCGGCAGTTACTTCTACTCGATAGTCCTCCCTCAGTAGAAAGGACAGTGCGCGCACTAGATCCTTCCCGTGACACATTCCCGAATCTCCCGGTGTTTGTTCCACCAATTTTAGCCACTCGGATGCGCCAATCTCATCTGCCACCTTGGTGTGCATGGCACGTATCAGCTTCCCAAGGTCCATACTCCTGGTGTTTGTATTCCAATAGCGGGCAAGTTTTAGGTCCTCAAGATGCAGCGGAACGCCTAGAGGTTGTGCGGCCATACGCAAGCGCCCCAGCGGAAGTGCTATAGCCTCGGCGTTACTACGCAATCTGCTGACGATCTGCTGACAGGATGATCTTGATTCCAGTGCTCGGGGGACCAAATCGAGCACCAGCGTCTCAAGCAGTCCGAGTGTAAGGAGATCACTCTCCATGTCCGTCAGTGTCGTGATAATTAGGTCAGGTGCACCCGCGAGTGCTCCCCTGCGGACCTCATAGTCGCAGTCAGTGACGAATATGATCTTCCCTCGCTGCTCCGCATTCGCCTTCTGATGAGCACTGATAAGAAGCTTACGTCCGCCTGCCGGCAAGATCTGTGCGTGATCACGCACATGGCGGGCGAATACTCTTTTATCGTCGGGACCTTCAACGACTAGGATACCCCTGGATTGTCCTAGCCCGTCAGCGCGGAGTTCAGCGTCCATAAGCAACTCGAAGGCGTTTGTGTACTCAGGCACGAAGTCACCCGTCCAGCGATCGTCGCAGATCAGTCCGCCCAGCGATCAAAGTAGGCGAATGGGTGGCCAACAAGAAATACGTGCCCGACGCAGCAGAAATCTCTGTCAGGTCATCCACGAATGTTGACTGCCAAAGCACATGCAACGAGAGCTCTGGCTCGTCGATCATCACCAAGGTCCCCGGTGGTGCCTCGAAGAGAAGTTTATGAGCCAGGATGAACATTTGCTGCTCACCGCTTGACAGATGGACAGGGCTGATATCTTGCCCCGTCCTCGTTGATGCGATCTTGAATCCGTCCTTGTCATCGATACGAATTTTCTTGTCTTTGTAATGCCGGCGCAGAAATTCGATAAATGGCTCCAATCTCTGACGCAGTGGCTCAAACGTAGAAAGCTTTTCCTTGGTGTCGGATAGATAGGTGGCAATCAGTGCAACCGAGTCGGGGTTGTTGAGGGGGAGATCCGTAATGGAGTCTTCGATCTCAGTCGGGCTGATAAGCCCCGTCGTTGCTAGCGAAGATCGAATATCTTGAACCTCTTGAAACTCTCGCAACACGTCCTTGCTGCCGCCAAACTCTCTCTGTGAGTTAATCGCCGAGAAGACTCTGCGCGGGAAGTTCCGGTCCAGATTTTGTGAAGCCGTTCCGTATAGTGACTTGTACCTCTGCACTTCGTCGTTGATATGTAGAACTGCGGCTTCAATTGCCGCAACCACCCCGATCGTTTCACCCTCTCCTCGCTTTTTCGGGCGACGCCTACGCTCAGGAGCCAAACGCTGGTCTGTGACGAAAAGCGCGGGGAAAGATTGCGGAATATTTTTGACCCATCCTGGCTTATCTGATTCGCTACTACCGGCGTAGCGGTGAATTAGTCGATTCCGCGCCTCAGCTGTTAGCTCATCCCACTCTTCGACACCGAAGGCTTCTCGAAGACTAATGAGACCTCGCTCCGTTGGGGCTAGCCTGGCGTCAGAATCCAGTGAATAGCGCCAGGATTTTGGCCTTCCTTCCCTGCGTGTCAAGTGAAGCTCAAGACGCTCGTTGGACTTTTTGTGAATGCGAAGCATTGCGTCTTCAAAGGCTAGAGTCATGGTGTCGAAATCAATGCGAACCAATGAGCTAAAATGGCCGCGACTGATCCAGTTAATGGAGCGAAGAACAGTGGACTTCCCTGTCCCATTCGCTCCCGTCAGGATGGTCGGCTCGTCGATGTCAAGAGTGAACTCGTGATCGTAGTAACCGAATAGACCGGTTACCGAGTAGTCTGTGAGCCGCCCGAAGTGGGCAAACTTGACGTCTTCGTTGTCAGGGTCTTCGTTGTCGGGCCGCTCAAGAAAGCTGTCGTCCATGGCTGTCCTCGAGGTCGTTTAGACGGGGCTCGACATTACCCCAAGAAGGCATCAGTAGGAGCCCTGTTGACGCATATCGGAGCTGGTAGCCAGAGGCGTCGAACACGACCTCACAAGGGTCCGCGGCGGATAGCCTGCCGACGCGCTGCGGCCCCAGCCTCAGCACACCGTCGATCTGGAACGCGCCTGTCATCACCGAAGGCTGGCGCCAGTACGGCCACGACGTCTGACGTTCGTGCCCTCCGCCGTCGCTCCTGAGGGCGCCGCTCGTTGTCCTCAGCCTTGTCCAGTTCGCTGACGGCCGGCGTCGTCCACCGCCGTACGCGCCTCGGCCAACCTGCACTGCGGACGTACACGAACGACGCCGGACGGCCACGTGGACAGTTGGAAAGCGCCTCGGCCTGCCTGACATCCACAGCTGACATCAACGACGGCGTACGTCCACGGTCCCCAGCGGTCCGCTACGGCACTGCGCCCATTGCCCCAGCACGCAGCAGCCCACGGTTGATCGAACTCCTAAAGCGGGTGTCGCAAGGTGCCCTCGACAGAGGCCGGCACCTCGCCGACACTGATCGGCATGGGGGACAGCGCGGTTTGGATCGCGGCATTCACCGGAGGTACGGCCGTGTTCGCCAGCTGGGTGACCAACCTGGGGAACGTGCGGGCCGCCCGCGTTCAGGCCGAAGCTTCGGCGCAGGCCCAGCACCGGGAACGGGTGCGGGAGTTGCGACGATCCGCGTACCTTGAGCTGATGGAACAAGCCCACGTCATTGGCGAGTTGTATCGGCGGGTCGTGGAAGCGCTCAATCAGATCACGGACCCGGACCAGCAGCTGACGCGCTTCGAGGAACTGCGTTCGGAGCTACGCGAGGCCTACGACCCTCTCATGCACAGCGTCCGTGTTGTCGTCCTGGAAGGGCCGCCCGCTACGGCCGAAGCGGCCCAGACCGTCCTGGACACGGCGCGAGAGGTCAACCGCTGCCTGTGGCACATCACCTGCGGTGACGTAGACGCGCGTCCTCGCTTCCACGAAGTGCAGGAGACGTACCTAGGGTGCCTGGGTCGGTTCGTCGATACGGCGCGCTCGGCGATGGAGGCGCCTTGATCGGGTGCCAGCTCTCGGGGCATGGTCAGAACTCACATGAGCCAGCACCATGCCGACTGGTTGGAGGCGACCCCGTCTACGGTCGAGCGCACCACAGGCGCACCAGATCGGGCGGGGAACCGCGGGGAATCACTGTGAGACCAGCCAAGTCCGACGGGACGGCGCCCGGCCATTCGCCCAGGTCAGCGACCGGTCCGACCCTAGAGAGTCGCAGCTTCCCAAGCTGATGGCCCCTCCACTCGCTGAGACCGCCATCCCCTGGGTACCGTCATGGTCGTGTCCGGTGCGCGCCGGGTTGGTCACCCGCAGGCGTGCGCTGGTTGATCGCGCGCGACTAGGGGAGCTGGTACGGGCATGGCGCTTGACGCTGCTCGATCGGAAGAAGGGTTCACGTCGGCGAGGGCTACGCGGGTGATGCGTGGCGCGTGTCGGGCTGCGGGGCTCGACGACAAAGGCGCAGAGCTGATCCGTCTGGGAGAGAACGCACTGTTTCGCCTGGCCTCGGCGCCGGTGATCGTGCGCGTGGCGCGGGGGGAGCAGTGGCTTCCCAAGGCTCACAAGGAGGTGTCCGTCTCCCGCTGGCTGACCAGTGAAGGGTTCCCGGCTACGCGCATCATCGAGGACCTTGAACAGCCGTTGCTGATCGACGGGCACCCTGTGACGTTCTGGCACCTGATCGTTGAGGGTGATCGGAAGGCTACGTATGGGGAGTTGGGCGGCATCCTCAAAGACCTGCATTCCATGACGGTGCCGACGGGGCTGGAGCTGCCGTCGTATTACCCGTTCGACAAGTCACAGCTGCGACTGGAGCGGGCTCAGATCCCGGCCGATGACAAGGCCTTCTTGCGGAAGAGGGAGCAGGAACTTCGGGACAGGTTCGCGGAGTTGCGGTTCGAGTCTCCGAAGGGGCCGGTGCATGGGGATGCTCATGTGCAGAACCTCATGGTGAACGATCGGGACCAAGTGATCCTGATCGACTTCGAGTACTTCTGTTTTGATCACCCTGAGTGGGATCTCATGGTCACGGCGGTGGAGCATCACAGTCTTGGCTGGCAGACCGACGAACAGTACGCCGACTTCGTGGCCGCGTACGGACGGGACCTGTACGACTGGCACGGATACGGGACGCTGCGGGGCCTGCAAGAGTTCGGCATGACGACGTGGCTCATGCAGAACGTGCAGGAGGATGAGGAAACCGCGGCTGAGTACCGCCGGCGCATGGCCGGTCTGCGGAACGACGATGCGCCTCGGGATTGGCAGCCCCGGTAGCTGCTACTCGTCCTCGTCCAGGTGGGTGAGAGCGTCGTGAACCTTCTCGTTGAAGGCGGCCACGGCGTGGTTCGACGCGTGGACGCTCACTTCGTTCTGGAAGTCGGTCACGTAGCGCTGGAAACGGGTGGACTGTAGGGAGTCGCCGCCGTCGACTGCGAGGCTCGCGGTGGTGACGGCGGCTTCCAACTCGCCGTTGAGTAGCTGGCTCTGGGCAAGCACCATGCGGCAGAAGCCGAGAGTGCGGGCGTACTTCGGGTCAGTGCTGTCGACGGCGCGTTGGGCCTGCTCGACGGATTCTCGGCGCATCTTGAGATCGCGGAAGCAGTGGCAGAGTTCGCCCATGAGTTCTGCCTCATCGAAGTAGCTCAGCCATGCCGGGTCTTCGGCGGTGTTGGCGCGCTCGAAGTGGCGCTCCGCCTCGGTCATGGCTCGGGCTGCTGCGATGCCGTCACCTGTGTTGGACAGGGCACGGGCCTCCATCGCCGAACTCAACGCCATGGCGCGCGGGGTGGCCCGGCCCTTGGCGCCCTCGACGGCGGCGCGGGCTAGCTGGATGGCCTGGGCGTGGTTGCCGAGGTAGTTGGCTTGGTGGCTGAGGTTGCCGAGGATGCGGGCGCCGAACATGCGATCGTCGATGACTTGGGAGAGGCGCAGCGTCGATGTCAGGTAGCGGTGGGCAAGCCGGTGGTTGCCTACGTCGTAGGCGGTCCATGCCAGCAACTGGGAGATCTCGGCGGCGGCGCCGAATAACGCGGTGCCTACCTTCTCGCTGTAGCTCGCGTCCAGCAGGGGGAGCACGTCTTCGCGGAAGTAGTGGCGAAGTGCCTTGTGGCCGTGGCCTCCGCCGTACTTGAAGTCGAGCTGCATGAACAGGCCTGCGGCTTCCCTGATTGCGCGAACGTCACGCATGCCGACTCGTCGGTGTGCGGGCCTGTCAGCCTGGATGCCGTCGGGGCGCGCGATCATCCATGAGAGTACGGCGGAGCCGAGGTCGGCGTCCGCGATGATCAGTCGGTCCGACTGTGGGGCGTCGGCGTGCTCGCGGGTGAGTCCGTCGAGCATGGACAGGACGTCGGGTACGGTGCTCGGGTAGCCGATCGACTCGGGTGCTGTCGACTTGGTGTGGTCGAAGAATCCGAGGTATCCCGGCGTGATGCGGCGCCCCAGTTTGGCTGACAGCACATCTGCCATGAGCGCCGCAGTCTCCGGTCGGATGCCTGCGCCGGCTCGCCACCGTCCCACAGAGATGTGTGTCGTCCCCGCGCCTTGATCGAGGCCGCGTCGGGTGGCTTCTTCCGCCATGCGCTTCGCAAGGCCCTTGTTCGACATCTTCGCTTCGCTCATGACGGCGATTAGCTGCGCGTTCGGCTCTCGGCTCATGCTCCCCTGCCAACCCGAGACTTACGGCGAGTATTCATCGTGTCACAGCAGTATCGCTCTGGGGGTTCATTCGCGAACCCCCTTTGGCTTTGCCGGTGTTCACGTGAACCCCCTGGTGAACGCTCCCGCCCAAGCCCGCCGCGCCGTTCACTGGTCAGCACAGATCGGCGGGCTACGGGGCTCGCAAGCGCACGGGAGGGAA
Source organism: Streptomyces sp. NPDC001093 (assembly GCF_040298985.1). Taxonomy (NCBI): domain Bacteria; kingdom Bacillati; phylum Actinomycetota; class Actinomycetes; order Kitasatosporales; family Streptomycetaceae; genus Streptomyces; species Streptomyces sp. NPDC001093. The sequence continues at coordinate 103,579 of NZ_JBEPBF010000020.1, forward strand.
CGCGGTGGAAGCACGGCAGAGCAAATACACAGCGAATGCCCCGACGACGGGCACTCCGCCTCGCTCGGTGTACGACCCTGACACCGGCCACTTCCGGGCGCTGACCGTCCACGCTGAGGACCCGGACTGCGTGAAGGCCGCGCGGGACATGGTCGGCTCCTACCTTGAGACCTGGAGCCTGGGCTACGCGGTCGATGACGCGAAGCTCGTCGTGTCGGAACTGGTCGGCAACGTCGTCCACCACGCCGTGCCAGATGAGCGCTTGTCGATGCCCGGTGCGAAGCGGCGTATCGACGTGTGGCTGATCAACTACCCCGGACTGCTGGCGATCGGCGTCTTCGACGAGGACTCGACGCCGCCGGACCTCCCGGCGGGTGAGTTCATCTCGCCAGACCTGGCCGGTGACTTCATCGAGGCTCTCGTACCGGACCGGGGGCGCGGGCTGCTGATCGTTCAGCGCCTGGCCGATGCGGTCTGGTGGTCGCCGGGGCTCAAGGGCGCCGGCAAGACAGTGTGGGTTCGGTTCGACCTCGATCGGGTCTGGGCCGACTGGTGGGCCGAGTACTCGGCTCGATAGACGCCGGGTCGCCACCCCTGCTCTGCTCCCACGCGATCGGGAGCGGGAGGGCGACCCGGTCACTGGCCGGAGCCTGACCACTCCGGCCGAAGGGGCGCGGTCTCTCGGACGGCCCGGGGGCTCCCCTCCCGAGCGAGAGTCCGCGCTTCACATCCCCATATAGGCCGGGCCACCCCGTCAGCCCTGGAAAGCGAAGGGTGGCCCGGCTGGGAACACGGCGGTTCCCGGTGCCTGATGGTACCGGGGCCGCCGTGCTGCGTTTGCGCCCTGGTCCAAGGAAGTTGATGATCCGTTACCTAGATCAGGGCAGAGGTGGGCAAGGTGACTGGCTCGGGTGAGGGCTGGCTGAACGATGGTCTCGATCTGCCGGGGGCGGACTCCGGTCTCTGGGTGTCCGGGGTGGACTACATCTCCGGTTGGCGTGAGGCGCGTGAGGCTGCCGACCGGCTGAACCGTGCACTCCTGGGCGCGGGGTTGGAGCTGTCCGCCGTGAGGGCCGTTGCGTCCACGAACGAGGACGGGCACGGGGTGGTGCGACTAACGGGCTGGCCGGCCGTCGTGGACCGGCTCTCTGCGCTCCTGGAGGCACGCGCGGACAGCGATGGCGGTGCAGCATGAAGGGTGCTTCCGCTGGTGAAGTTTGCGTGAGGTCGGCGACTCCCCTGCTTGATGCCTCAGCCACAGACAGTCAGCCACGACGATGCCGTGCGGCGAACGAGCTGGCACGCGTGTGTCTCGCTCAGCCACCCACCGGCAGCAACCACGCTTCCGGGTTCTTGATCGTCGCTGCCGGTACGGCCCGAGACTCGGTACCAATGGTTGGTCGACGCCTCGACTCCTCCGGCGTGCTGCGGGCGGGGGCGCCGGCCGACCGGACGGGACCGGCGTCCACGCCGCACGCCCGGCCGGGGCGGCCGGGCGCCCCGGCGCGCCGCAGGCGCGCCCTTGAGGAAGTGAAGGTTGTTTCGACCGATTGCCCTCGGCGCTCAGGTGTCTTGTCTCGGTTGATGCTTGACGTTGTGGCTTCACCTGATGCTTGACACCGCTTGCCTCGGCTTGGCTGTGCGCGTCTGATCCGCGTGCAGG